>QFPD01000076.1 GCA_003248845.1 Microbacterium sp.
GAAGGAGAAGTACGGCGTCGACGTCACCTTCTCCGCGACGGCCGACACGACGGTCGACGAGCTCGTCGCCGGCAACATCCAGGTGGCGAACGTCTACAGCGCCGACCCCAACATCAAGACCAAGGACCTCGTCACCCTGGAAGACCCGAAGGGTCTCTTCCTCGCGTCGCACGTCGTCCCGCTCGTGAGCTCGTCGTTCCCGTCGGACGCCGCCGATGTCATCAACAAGGTCAGCGCCGCACTGACCCCGGAGGGGCTCGTGGCGCTCAACGTGCAGTCCACGCAGGACCAGAAGTCGCCCGCGGACATCGCGAAGGCCTGGCTGAGCGAGAACGGCCTCAGCTGACGCACGTCGAAGGCCCCGGCATCCCGCTCATGCGGAGTGCCGGGGCCTTCGTGCTGGATCGGCCGGTCAGAAGGCGCGGAGATCGGCGCGCAGACCTTCGCCCGTAAAGCCGCGGCGCAGGATGCCGCGACGGCGCAGGATCGGCACGAGATCGTCCAGCACGCGGTGCACCGTGACGGGATGGAGGTCGCCCCATAGCAGCACGCCGTCGTTGCCCCACGTGCCGAGCTCCTCGACGAGGTCCGCGAACTCCTCCGCCGTGCCGACGAAGCCGGACCGGTCGGAGATCCGGCCGAGCTTCGCGAGGGCGGTCAAGTGCGCGCGCAGCGGCGTCGTGCGGGCATCGCGGTCTCCCGTGAGACGACGCAGCGAGCCCTGCGAGACGTGCTCGGCGAAGAAGGCGTCGGGGAGGGGCTCATCGAGCGCGAGTGTCGTCAGATCCGTCTCCAGGTCGCTCGACTGGCGCTGGGCGATCTGCCGGAGCACCTCGTCGGAGGGGTGCGCCGACGCCGCGACGAGCCGATCGGCCTCTTCGGAGGAAGAGACGATGACGGGCTGGATCGCGAACATGATGCGGATGTCGTCGGGGCGCCGCCCTCGCTCGACAGCCGCGGCGTGGATGCGCGCGCGGTACTCGCGCACGCTCTGCTCGTTGAGAGGCGCCAGCGCGAGCTGAATGTCGGAGTTCGCCCCCGCGAAGGCGAGGCCGCGGCCCGAGCCGCCCGGCGACGCGATCACAGGCTCACCGAGCCCGACCTCGTCGAACGGGATCGCGTTGAGCGGTCCGTCGAACGCGAAGTGCGCGCCGCGGTGCTCCGTGGCATCCAACCGAGCGCCATCGGCGTAGACGCCCGACGACGCGTCGCGCACGAGTGCACCCTCACCCCACGACGCCCACAGGGCACGGATGCCGGCGAGCCACTCCTCCGCGCGGTCGTACGCGGCGTCGTGGCCGAGCGCGGGCGCATCACCGAAGTGGCGCGCACTGCCGGTGTCGGTGACGACGTTGAGACCCAACCGCCCGGCACTCAAGTGCTGCAGCGTCGCGAACTGACGCGCGGCCGTGTAAGGGAGGTACGCGGCGGGGTTGACGGTCGGGATGACGCCGAGGTGCCGCGTCGCCTGGAACAGGTACGGAGCGAGCAGCAGCGGGTCGTGCTTGGGGCCGCCGAACGCGTGCCGCACCCGCAGGTCGATCGTCGCGGGCGAGCCGAGCGAAGGGGCGTCCTCGATCAGGAGGAAGTCGAACCCCGCCTGCTCGAGCTCTCGCGCCGACTGCTGGTAGAGGTCGGGGCGCGTCCAGTCGTAGTCCCAGTCGAAGTACGGGTGCCCCCACCCGTGCGGACCGAACCCGCGGGCGAGGAACCAGCCGAAATGCTGCGGCCTGGCGCTCACGCGACCACCGCGACGGGCACATCGACGGCGACCTCGAGCGCGGCGCCCAGGTCTCCGACGAGGTCGGCGACGTCTTCGATGCCGATCGAGACGCGAAGGGTGCCCGGCTCGACGCCCACGGCACGGCGCTCGGCCTCGGTGAGGAAGGCGTGCGAGGTGGAGGCGGGGTGCAGGACGAGCGAGCGCACGTCGCCGAGGTGCGTCATGTGGGTGAAGACGTCGAGCGCCTCGACGAACCGCTGCGCCGTGTCGGCGTCGCCGCGCAACGTGAAGGTGAACACCGAGCCGAAGCCCGCCTCGAGATCGCGCACCGCGAGTGCGTGGTCGCGGTGGCTGGGCAGCCCCGCGTACTCCACCGAGGCGACCTCGGGCCGCGCGGCGAGCCACTGGGCGACGGCGAGCGCGTTGGCGCTCTGCCGGTCGACGCGCAGACTCAGCGTCTCGATCCCCTGTCCGATGAGGAAGGCATTCAGCGGCGAAGGGGTCGGACCGAACCGCGGTGCGACGCTCTCGCGGGCGTACGCGATGCGGGCGTCTCCCCCGGTGCGCTCCGCGATGCTCGGCGCGGGTACCCCGCCGGGGCCGCGCCCGGGCGCGACGAGGTGGGGATAGAGCGCACCGGAGCGCTCGGCGTCGAAGCGGCCGCTGTCGACGATCGCGCCGCCGAGAACACTCCCGTGCCCGGCGAGGAACTTGCTCGCCGAGTGGACGACGACGTCGGCGCCGAGCTCGATCGGCCGCAGAAGGTAGGGCGTCGCGAACGTGTTGTCGATGACGAGCGGGATGCCGTGGCGCTGGGCGACCGCAGCGATGGCGGGGATGTCCAGGATCCGGTTGGTGGCGTTGGAGATCGACTCGGCGAACAGGGCGCGGGTCTCCGGACGGATCGCCGCCTCCCAGGCATCCACATCGTCGATGTCGGCGACGAACGTCGTGTCGATGCCGAGCCGCGCGATGTTGTCGCGCAGAAGGCCCCGGGTGCCCTCGTAGATATGCGTCGACGAGACGATATGACCGCCCGCCTCGACGAGGGCGAGGAGCGCCACGGTCGTCGCCGCCTGACCGCTCGCGAGGAGCAGAGCCTGCGATCCGCCCTCGAGCGCGGCGAGCGTGTGCTCGACGGCGTCGATCGTCGGGTTGCCGATGCGGGTGTACGCGTAGCCTTCGCCGGCGCCGAAGTGCGCGCCCGCCGCCGCATACTCGTCGAACTCGAAGCCCGCGGTCAGATAGATCGGCGTGGCGCGCGCCGTCGGCGAGGCTCCCGGGCCGCGCTCGTGGACCTGCCGTGTCGAAAACCCTCGTCGGCTCATCGCCGCACCTCCTGAGAACCTCTGCGAGCGCTGGCGCTCTCCGCGCTGACGCGGATTCTCATCGTCGCCCGCGGGCGCGCGCGGGCGCGAATCGCGTGTCGTCGTGTGACGTCAGCCGGTACGGTGATCCGGTGAGCTCCACCCCGCGTTGCCCGTCCTGCCGCCGCTTCGTTTACCTCGACACGCTCGTCTGCCCCGAGTGCGGCACGGAGATGGGGATGCAGGTCATCGATCGCGTGTTCGTCGCGCTCCGCGATGGGCGCACGACGGGTGAGGACGGGACCTGGTTCGCGTGCTCGGAGCGCGAGTGGGGCTGCAACTGGCTCGTCCGCGACGACGCACCGGCCGGCCGCTGCATCTCGTGCCGCCTCACCCGCACCCGACCCGAGCAGGACGACACGATCGCGCTCGAGAAGCTTGCGAAGGTCGAAGAGGCCAAGCGGCGCCTCCTCCTGCAGATCGGCGACCTGGGACTGCCGATCGTGCCGTGGTACACGACATCGGGGGGCCTGGGCTTCGACCTGCTCTCGAGCCGTTCGGACGGACGCAAGGTCATCATCGGGCACGCGAACGGGATCATCACGATCGACCTGGCGGAGAGCCTCGACGACGTCCGCGAGGCGGTGCGCGTCAAGCTCGGCGAGCCGTACCGGACGATTCTCGGGCACCTCCGCCATGAGATCGGGCACTATTACCAGAACGTCCTCATCCAGGATGACGAGACCTGGGCGCGCTGCCGCGACCTGTTCGGCGACGAGCGCGCGAGCTACCAGGAGGCGTTGACGCGCCACTACGCCATGGGCGCCCCCCAATCGTGGCAGCACTCGTTCATCTCGGAGTACGCCACGATGCACCCGTGGGAGGACTTCGCCGAGGCGTTCGCGCACTACCTCCACATCGTCGGAACCCTGCAGACCGCCGCCGCGATCGGCATCCGGTTGGATGCCGGGGCATCGACTCTGCGCGACACCGACGTCGTTCCGCGCGATGACTACCGGGACGAGCCGATCGGGCGTGTGCTCGCCGACTGGGCGGCGCTCTCACAGGGCTTCAACCGCGTCAACCGCTCGATGGGCCTCGGCGATCTCTACCCGTTCACGATCACGCAGCCCGTGCAACACAAGCTCGCGTTCCTGCACGAGATCATCACACGAGCGCCGCTCACGACCGAGAAGCAGGTGGCGCTCGCCCTCGCTCCGGGCGACGAGGAGCGCGCCTAAGGCTTCGCCGCGAACACCACGGGCACGCCGAGCCATTCCGCGAGATCGCGGATCTCGGCATCCACCATCTCGCGTTCCTCAGGATCGAGCCCGCCGCCGAGCCCGCCGCCGAGGTCGTCGACCTCGTGCACGGCGGTGACGACGAGGTTCTCCTTCTTCTTGTCGAGCTGGGCATCGAGCAGCGCCGCGAACCGATCGCCGACGAGGATCGGATGGGCGAAGTACCCGTACACGCGCTGCGCCTTCGGCTTGAACTGCTCGAGGATGAACTGGAAGCCGAACAACTCCTTCAATCGCGGGCGGTCGAAGAGCGCTCCGTCGTAGGGGTTCAGGATCGCGACGCGCCCGCCGGGATCCTCGTCGAGCCCCCCGAGCGCCTCCGGGTCGACCCGCCACTTCCACGCCGAGCCCTCGACGACCGCGGGCTCCCCCGCCAGGCCGACGGGCGTCCACGGCGAGGTCTGTCGCGCGATCCCGGCCGCCTGCAGACGCCGCCCTTCGAGCACACGGGCGGCGTCCTCGGCATCCAGCTCGGGAACACCCGCGTAGACGCGCTCGCCGATGTCCCACACGCGCTGACGCCCCTCGCGCCCGACGATCCCGACCTCGCCGAGGTACGCGAGCAGGTCGAGCATGCGCGGCACCTGATTGGGCCCGTACCAGCCGGCCTCGTCGCGATGGGCGACCTGGCTCGTGTCGGGGATCTGCGCCGCGAGCATCGGCCCCTCGGCGCGGAGCCGTGCGAGCACGTCGCGGCGGAACCGCTCGTTCGCCGCCATCCACGTCGCCGCGCGCTCGCGGAAGACGCGGGCCCGCATGCGGGCGAGATGCGCCGGCAGAAGGGATGCCGCGTGGAAGTGCCCGTCGAACTCGAAGAGCAGCCGGTCCTGTTCGACGGCCTTGCGCAGCTGGCCGGGCTCGTACGCCCACCCGATGCGACTCCACAGGACGGCGTGCTCGGCGGTCGTGATCGCGGCCGTGGGGTCGATCTTGATCGCACCGAGCTGCTCGGAGACCTCGACGACGTCGCCGGGCCGCGCGGCATCCAGCAGCTGAGCGCGCACCGCGATGCGTCGGGCCTCCTCGCGCGTGAGGCGGTGGGCGGACGTGTCGGCGGTCATGCGCAGAACGCTACGTGCGACCGCCGACACGCGCACCCCTTACTGCACCGACCAGCCGCCGTCGCTCGGCAGCACGACACCGTTGAGGTTCACGCCGTCGTCGGAGAGGAGGAAGGTGATGGATGCCGCGAGCTGCTCCGCCGTCGCGAGCGTGGGGATCGACGCCTGGAACGGCTGCAGCCGCGCCTGACCCGCCTCGGACACGTGCGGCGGGAACGGGATGCCGGTGGCCACCCCGCCCGGCGCGACGGCGTTCACGCGGATGCCCGCCGGCCCGTACATGAAGGCCGCGGAGCGGGTCATGCCGATGACGGCATGCTTGCTCGTCGTGTAGGCGTTGCCCGACGCCGAGCCGCGCAGTCCCGCCTCGGAGGCGATGTTGACGACCGACCCAGCGCCCGCGGCGATCATCGCGGGCAGGACGGCGCGGGTGAGCTTGAAGGCGCCGGTGACGTTGACGCCCATGACGCGGTCCCACATCGCGTCGGTCGTCTCGTGCAGCGGTGAGAAGTCGTCGTTGATCCCGGCGATGTTGGCGAGGGCGTCGATGCGCTCCCCCGCGGCGGCCACGATCGCATCGATCGACTCCTGCGTCGTGATGTCGCCCGCCACCGTCACGACCTCGGCGTCCGGGAGGGATGCCGCGAACGCGCCGAGCTTCTGCTCCGAGATGTCCACGGCGACGACGCGACCGCCCTCGCGGGCGACGCGTGCGGCGGTGGCGCGACCGATGCCGCTCGCGGCTCCCGTGACGATCACGGTCTTGCCGGCGAACCGCCCGGGGGTGATCTGCTCGATCCAGCCCGAGGGCTCGGCATCCGTCGGCATGACGCCGTCGTTCGCCTTCAGAACGAGGTCGTCGACGACGGACTGGGGCATCTGCCCCTGGCTGAGCGCGACGAGCTGCTGAAGGGGCAGCCCGCGCAGCGGCGCTAGGGTCTCCTCCGTCGCGCCGGAGGCGGCGAGCAGTCCGCGCACGAGCGGTCCGCCGACCTCGCTGTCGAGCCATGCTCCGATCGTGCTGGCGGCGGTGAGGGGTGTCTTCTCTGACATGGTGAGCTCCTTTGCGAGCCTCGGGCGGGCTCAGCAGATTCAATTCCCGATCGGGAACTTTTATTCCCGCGCGGGAAATGGTAGTGGATCGCATTAGAGTCGTCACCATGTCCGATCCCCGTCCCGCGCAGCGACGCCGTCGTGGCGCCCGCGCGGGCCTCGATCTCGCGGTGATCCTCGACGCCGCGCGCGGACTCGACCCGGACGACGTCACGATGCAGGGTGTCGCGACGGCGCTCGGCGTCGACCGCAAGGCGCTCAACCATCACGTGACCGACCGGGAGAGCCTGCTCGAGCTGCTCGCGATCGACGCCTTTCGCCGCCGCTTCGCGCAGAGCGACGTCGATCTCGGCGAGACGTGGCAGAGCGCGTGCCGCGCCTACGCCGAGAACATGTGGCACAGCCTCGTCGACGTCGGGCAGTGGCTTCCCGCGTTCCGCTTCACGAGCCCGCGGGACCTCGCGATCGCGGGCCCCGCCGATGTCATCGCGGCGCGCATGCTCACCGCCGGATTCGAGCCGGTGACCGTCAGCCGCGCCATGCACCTGCTCGTGACGATCTGCCGCGGATTCGCGCAGGACGCCGTGATCGGCAGCCGCGCCGGTGGGCATCCGCAGGTCGAGGACCTGCGGGCCGCGCTCGCTGCGGAACGGGAGGGGTACGCAGCGCTCCGTGAGCTCCTCGACGCGCGCGTCGACAACTACGGCGCCGAGCAGTTCGCCTTCGACCTCGACGCCTTCATCGCCGCCATCGAGCGTCTCGCGCCCTGACCTCGCCGCCGACCCCGCCCCGCGCCGGCACCGCCTCTCCCGCGCCGCCCGGGCAGTTTCTCAGGAGCGGCGCACGTCGGCGGGCCGCGTCACCGCGGAAATCCGGGCAGAGCGCGTCGGTTCACCCGCGATCCTCCTGAGAAAGTGCACACGGTCGGCGCCGACCCCCGTCTGCCGTCTGCCGTCAGCCGTCAGCCGTCAGCCGTCAGCCGCGCGCGAGGATCTCCCCGTGCGGCAGCAGGATCCAGCCGTCGTCGGCGGCTGCCCACTCCCGCCACGCAGCGCTGATCCGCTCGAGCGCGGCGCGGTCAGCGATCCCCTCGCTCAGCGCCACCTCGGAGAAGGCGGACTGCAGGACGCGATCGGCCCACATACCACCCCACCACGCCCGCTCTTCCGGCGACTCGTACAGCCACACCGACGCGCTCGCGCGTACGTCGGTGAATCCGGCCTCCTGCGCCCACGCCTTCAACTGCCGACCCGCCGCGGGCTCGCCACTCGTCGCGCGGTGCGCGGCGAGGTAGACCTTGAGCCACTCATCGAGCCCCGGGAGCCGCGGCCACCAGATGACGCCCTCGTAGTCGACGTCCCGCGCCGCGACGACGCCCTCCGACGCCACGACACGACGGAACTCCCTGAGCGCGTCGACCGGGCGCGCAAGATGCTGCAGCACCTGGTGGGCGTGCACGACGTCCCACCGGTCATCTGCGGAGTCGAGCGCATACGCATCGTCGACCGCGTACGTCACGGTGGTGATCCCGGATGCCGCACGGTCGGCCTCCGCCTGGGCGACGACGTCGGGCGAGGCATCCACTCCGCGCACCGCGCCGGGCGCGACCCGCTCCG
>QFPD01000077.1 GCA_003248845.1 Microbacterium sp.
CAGCTGTCGGATCAGCGCGGAGCGGCCTCCGCTGTGGTGGCGTCCTCGCAGGCGGTCGGGATCGTCGTGGGCGTGGGCGTGATCGTCCTGCTCTCACTCGGCGTCGTCACGGGATACCTCGTGCTGGCGGGGTTCCTGTTGGTCGGCGGAATGGCGGCAGCGTTCCTGCTGCCCGATCCACCGGCGCCTCGGGCGTCCGCGGTCGCGCGCACCCGCCGGTCGCTCGGGGAGCGTCTCGCCGCTTTCAGCGATCGTGACTTCGCATGGCTGCTCGGGGGTCGACTCGTCGTGAACATCGGGAACGCGCTCGGCACGGGGCTGCTGCTGTTCTTCCTCCTCTACGGACTGCACCGCGACGCGGCGGGCGCAGAGGACGATCTCCTCCTGCTCATCGTCGTGTACACCGTGTTCGTGGTGGCGGCGTCGATCTTCGCGGGGGCGATATCCGACCGCTCCGGCCATCACGTGGCCCTCACCGTCGCCGCCGCGATCGTGCAGGGTGTCGCCGCGCTTCTCATCGCCGCACTGCCGGCGTTCGAGACGACGCTCGCCGCCGCGGCGCTCCTCGGCATCGGTTACGGCGCGTACATGTCGGTGGGCCTCGCGCTCGCGACCGACCTCCTGCCGTTCCCCGATGACAGCGCCCGCGACCTCGGAATCGTGAACGTCTCTGCGGCGCTCGGTCAGCTGCTCGGGCCGGTGTTGGGCGCAGGTCTGGTCGCGCTCGTCGGCGGCTTCTGGCTCCTGTTCGTCGTCGGAGGCGCCCTGTCGATCGTCGGAGGGCTCATGACCTTCGCGATCGGCAAACGGCGGGGGCCTTCAACACCCTGAACGGGTGGATGCCTCTGCCTCCATCGATGCGAGGGCGACGTCGAGCAGGGCGTTGAACACGCGCGGGCGCATCGCCGTGACGAGGTGGCTCGTGCGCGGCACGATGATGAGTTCGGCGTGCGGCACCTGCGACACGAACAGACGCTCGTTCACGCGCAGCTGGTCGAACTGACCGTTGATGAACCAGGTGGGGATCTCGATCCGCCGGAGCGCGGCGAGCAGGTCCAGGATCGACAGGCTCCGCAGCGCGTCGTCCTGCGCGTCATAGGCATACCCGCCGGCCCCGAAGTCGGCCCGCGTCTCGTCGGGGAGGGTGCGATCGAGCACCCACTCCGCGATCCGTGAGCCGCGCCCGGGGAGTCGGTCGAAGCCGCGGGCGAGCGTGCGGTACGTCGCGAGCGCCGCGCCGCGGGGCAGCGCCGTGCAGGAGGCGCCGATGAACGCATCCACGGGCGGGCGTTGCTCTTGCCCGACGTACGCCGTGCAGACGAGCCCGCCCATCGAATGGCCGACGAGCAGCACCTGGCCGCCCGATGCGGCGTCGCGGACCGCGGTGTCGATCGTCTGGAGCGCCCCCTCGAGGGTGAAGGTCTCCGCCATCCGGGTACCGTGACCCGGCAGATCGACCGCCACCCCGATGACTCCGCGCGCCGCGAGGTGCTCGACCTGTGCCCGCCACATCGTTGCGGACGTCCGGATGCCGTGCACCATCACCACCGTCGTCGTCACCCTGCCAGCCTAGACAGAGCGACGACGACGGCAACGATCAGAACAAGACCCGCACGCGCGTCGGGTCGCTCGTCGAGCCCGCAACCGCAGAGGAGTCGGCGGGTACGAAGGTCGCTGTGTAGCTGTGCGTGCCCGCCGTGAGGCGGCCGAGAGTGAAGGTCGCGACGCCGTAGCGCACCTTCACGGTCGCGACGACCGCGTCGCCCTCGCGGAAGACCACACTGCCGTCGGGGCGCGCGCCGTCGCCCTGCCGCACCGTCGCCACGAGCGTCGAAGGCACGAGGCGGTTGATGTGGATGGGGAGGATCGCGGTGAGGCGGGTCATCGTCTCGACGAGCGGCACGGATGCCTCGACCTCGAACGGCACGTGGACGACCGTGCCCGATGCCGGGGACGTCAGGGTCAACTCCGCCGTCCCGGCCGGCAGGTCAGCCGGGACGGTGACCGTCACCGATGCCGCACCAGCGCTGACCGGGACCTCTCCGAGGGCGCGGTCGTCGAGGGAGATCTGCAGCGACGTGTTCTGCGGAGCGCCGCGACTCGTCATGTCGAGGCCCGACACCTGGAAGGTCACCGCAGACCCGGCATCCACCGTCTCCGGGACGCCGGCGACCTGCACGGCCTGCTTCGCGAACGACGGCGCGAGCGGAGAGTTGTCGGCGATATAGTCCATCCACGCCTCGTAGTCGAGGAGGCCGGTGTCGACGTAATCGCTGCCCTCGGTGAAGACCCGGAAGTTGTCACCGCCCGTCGCGAGGAACGAGAACGTGCCGATGCGGTAGGTCGCCGCGGGGTCGATGGGCTGGCCGTCGACCGTCACCGACGTGATCCGACTGCCCTCCGGGAGCGACGTATCGAATGTATACGTCACGTTGTCGGAGAGGCCCAGCTGCAGGTAGGGGCGCTGCGGCACGCTGCCGTCCGCCGCGCGCTGCCACTGCTGCTCGAGGAGGGTCTCGAACTGCGCTCCCGTCAGGGAGACGAGTGCGAGTGTGTTGTTGAACGGCAGCACGGCGTTCGCCTGCGAGAACGAGATCGCCCCGTCCGGCAGACCCGGCACGGCCGTCGCGCCGAACTCGGCTTGCGTGTCCCAGAGGTCTGCGCGCAGGCCGCCCGGGTTCGTCACGCCGATGACGGCACCATTCGGCAGCGACGACAGACTGTCGCGCAACATGTTGCCGACGGTGTTGCCGAGCGCGGACTCGCTGGCTCGGTCATCGCGGGATCCGCCCGTCCAGACGCCGTCCACGAACGAGCCGCCCGCGTAGGCCGTCGTGATGTCGCCGGAGAGCTCACCGACCGCGGTGTTGCCGACCTCGGCGGCGGCGGCGAGCGCCTGCTTCACGATCGTGTCGACGGCGGCGACCTTCGGGTACGTTGCAACGAGCGTCGCGGCGGGTGTCGTCGTGCGCTTCACGAGCTGTTCGGTGTGGGCCGTGACCGCTCCGGTCGACCCGTCCAGTGTGAGCGTGATCTTGCCGACGTTCGCGCCGTACGATCCTGTCTGCACGACGGGGCGAGTGCGGTCGGTGCCCGGGATGGAAGCCGACCACGCATACTCCTTGTGCGTGTGACCGGTGAAGATCGCACCCACCTTCGCATCGGTGTCGTTCACCAGGTGCGCGAACGGGCCACCCGCCGCGAGCTCCTGATCGAGCGTCGCGCCGTCCGGTGTGCCGGCGCCGGCGCCCTCGTGGTAGAGCGCGACGAGCACGTCGGCCTCGCCGTTGGCCGGGTCGCCGTCGGTGAGCTGCGCCGCGACGCGATTGACCGCGTCGACGGGGTCGCCGAAGTCCAGGTCGGCGACTCCGGCGGGGGAGACGAGCGTCGGCGTCTCCTCCGTGACGGCCCCGATGACGCCGACGGTGAGTCCGCCGGCATCCAGCAGCTGGTACTCGGGGAGCGCGGGGGTCGTCGTGCCCTTCAGGTACACGTTGGCGCCGAGTTGCGGGTAGTCCGCCGCGTCGCTGACGCGCCCGGCGAGGTCCGCGAAGCCGCGGTCGAACTCGTGGTTGCCGACGGCGCTCGCCTGGAGGCCCAGCGCGTTCAAGACGTCGATCGTGGGCTGGTCCTTCGCGACCGAGGAGGCGAACAGGGACGCACCGATGTTGTCTCCCGCCGACAGGAAGAGGGTGGGACCGGATGCCGCCGCGCGCTGCTCCTCGACGGTGCCTGCGAACGCCACGGTGTTCTGGTCGATGCGTCCGTGGAAGTCATTGATGCCGAGGAGCGTCAGCTCGACGGGAGCGGCCTGCGCGGACATTCCGACGACGACCGGGTCGTGGTCGCTCGAGCGGTAGACATCGGGGGCAAAGAACTCCGTGCCGTGGCTGCGGAAGCGGCTGTACTCGAGGGCGACCGACTCTCCGGAGTTGATGTTCCAGATGTCCGCGCCCGTCGCGCGCGCCTTTGCGGCGGTGCTGAGGAGGATGTGGTCGAGCGAGCCGGAGAGCCCGGAGAAGCTGTACGACGATGAGCCGACGTCGAATGCCTGCGCGGCATCCACGTAGCCCGCGTCGTAGAGCACCTGCAGCGGGTCCTCCTGAGTGTAGGAGTTGAAGTCGCCCGCGAGAGCGACGGCGTCGACGTCGCCACGAATTGCGGCGACCCAGTCGCGCAGCGCCGTCGCCTGGCGCGCACGCGACTCATTCGACGAGCCTTGACCGTCGCCGGCGTCGGCGTCTCCCGGCCACGGGCCGGCGGATCCCTTGGACTTGAAGTGGTTGACGACGAAGAGGAAGGGATCGCCGCCGTCTGCCGGGGTGAACGTCTGCGCAATCGGCTCGCGCGCGTTCTGGAACGCCTCGCCGTCGTCGCTCTGGTCGCCGAGGGCGCGGGAGTCGCCGACCCGCAGGACGGCCGCGGTGCGGTAGATGATCGCGTTGGTGATGACGTCCTGCTCGGATGCCGGGGGCAGGTCGCTCGACGACGGGACGAACGACCACGTGTCTGCACCGGCGGCGGCGTTGAGCGCCTCGACCAGGGTCGACGTCGCCTCATCGGGCTGCTCGCCGAGAGCCGCGGAGTTCTCGATCTCCATGAGCCCGACGACGTCGGCATCCAGCGCGTTGATCGCCGCCACGATCTTGGTCTGCTGCCGCTCGAGATCGGCCGCATCCCAGGCGCCGCGCTGAGGGCATCCCTCGCGCACGGTCACGCCGTCGCCGAGGCGGTCCTTGTACGCGACGCAGGACGCGGAATCGGTGCCGAGCGTCGTGAAGTAGTTGAGGACGTTGAAGGAGGCCACGCGGAGGTCGCCGCCGACGTCGTCGGGAGAGCTCGTGCGGGGGTTGTCGAAGACGACGCCGTCGGCGCCGGAACCGTCGCCGGCGAGCGGGGCGGTGAGATTGAGCTTCCACGCGTCGTTGCGGTAGTCGACGATCACGGGCGCGGTGAAGGTGACGGATGCGCCGACGACGAGGGGCTCGACGAGCGAGACGTAGGCCGGGGTCAGGCCGCTGTTCGCCGCCGAGAGGTAGTTGATGCTCGTCCCGTCGTCGAGGGTGACGCCGCGCGCGGCGTTGTCGGCGGCGATGGCCGCGGCTTCGGACGAGCCCGGGCGCGCGGCATCCGTCGGCTGACGGAGCGGCGTCGAGCCCGCCGCGAGGCCGACCTCGCCGTACTGGTTCGTCGCGTAGGTGTTCGACACGGTGAACTCGCCCTGCGGCGCAACGAGCATCGACTCGAGGCTCTCGCGCTCGGCCGCGTCGGCAGGCCACGCGACGGCGGCAGGTTCCGGGGCCGGCTGATCGTCGATGCGCTGCGCGCCACCCGGTGCGACGGTGATCTCGGTGAGGCCGTTCCACTCCGAGACGACGCCGGTCACGCGGACGGTGTCACCGAGGGCGACCTCGCCGACGGCGCCGGGCGCGTGAACGAAGAGGGCATCGGATGCCGCGTGGGCAGCGAGATCGATCGCCCCACCCGTGCCGGAGGTCTGGATCACGTAGCCGTCGAAGCCGCCGGTCGGGTAATACGCCGTGACGACACCCTCCGTGGTGACTGTCTGCCCGACGTAGGGCGAGGTGTGGCCGGCGCCCTGGACGTCGGCGATGGCAACGACCACCGGGTCGGTGGGGTCCGTCGGGTAGGTCGGGTCGGTCGGGTCCGTCGGGTCGGTCGGGTCGGTCGGATCGGTCGGGTCGCTGGGATCCGCGGGCAGTCCCGTCGGCGTCGGCGCGCCGGCGGTGAAGTCCGCGGCGTTATCGCCTGTGTTGGTGAAGGCGCCGTCACGCGACACGCTCGTCGCGTTGGCGGTGCCGGGTGCCGGCGCGCTGCCGGCGAAGTGCGTCGCGCCACCCCACCCGACGAAGTCGACGACCCGGTCGAGGCCGGCGAGATCCGTCGCGCCGCTGAGCGGAGTCTGGTCGGCGACGAGGGCGACTTTGCCCTGCGAGCCCGACATCGGGATGGATCCCTCGACATCGGCCGTGAAGCCCGGCAGCGACGTGTTCGCACCGGTCGCCTCGCCGATGAGGACCTGCCCCCCGGCGGGGACGGTGATGCCGGTGAGAGGCGTCACCTGCCAGCTGCCGCCCGTCGCCGAGGCGTACTGCACGCTGTACGCGGAGAGGTCGACGGTGGCATCCGACACGTTCGCCAGCTCGATGAAGTCGCGGGCGAGGGCGGCGCCCGCATTGCCGCCGCCGCCGTACACCTCGGAGATCACGACGGGAGCGTCAGCGGAGACGGCCGCCTGCGCGGCGGGCGCGAGCGCGACGCTCGCCGTCGCCGTCGCGAGCACCGTCGCGATCGTCAGCGCGGCGCGAGGGCGCAGCGAGCGGGGGTGAGAAATGGGCGATGCCGGAACCGGGTGCGCGTGCGTCACGATGATCTCTCCGAGGCGGTCCGCGCGCGACTGGGGGTTTCGCGCAGACGTCGGCCGCCAGATTGAGCATTCTTCGGAACCGCACCCGTCGGCAAGCGACAGAACGATTAATTGTTTCTCATCACAGCTTTGGCTGGCGTGTCGCCGGGCCGCCCGGTTATCGTTCGCCGGTCGCGTTCCTGCGCGCGGCATCCGCCGTTCGCATCCGCTCTGCGCCGGTAGACTCGACGAGACATGTCACCCCGTGCCTCAAAGCCTCTCGAGCCGTCCGCGACCCCTCCTGAGCTGATCCGCAACTTCTGCATCATCGCCCACATCGACCACGGCAAGTCCACGCTGGCCGACCGCATGCTGCAGATCACCGGCGTGGTCGCCGATCGCGACATGCGCGCCCAGTACCTGGACCGCATGGATATCGAGCGCGAGCGCGGCATCACGATCAAGAGTCAAGCCGTGCGGATGCCGTGGCAGACCGCCGAGGGCACGTTCGCTTTGAACATGATCGACACTCCCGGGCACGTCGACTTCACGTACGAGGTCTCGCGCTCGCTCGCCGCGTGCGAGGGAGCGATCCTGCTGGTGGATGCCGCGCAGGGCATCGAGGCGCAGACGCTCGCGAACCTGTACCTGGCACTCGAGAACGATCTCACGATCATCCCCGTGCTGAACAAGATCGACCTCCCGGCGGCCGACCCGGAGAAGTACGCGGCCGAGCTCGCCAACCTCATCGGCGGAAAGCCGGAGGACGTGCTTCGGGTCTCGGGCAAGACCGGCATGGGTGTCGAGGACCTGCTCGATCTCATCGTCGAGAAGATCCCGGCCCCGGTCGGCGACCCGACCGCTCCCGCGCGCGCGATGATCTTCGACTCCGTGTACGACTCGTATCGCGGCGTCGTAACCTACGTGCGCATGGTCGACGGCAAGCTCGAGCCGCGCGAGCGCATCCAGATGATGTCGACGCGCGCGAAGCACGACCTGCTCGAGATCGGCGTCTCGAGCCCCGAGCCGATCCCCTCCAAGGGGCTCGGTGTGGGCGAGGTGGGCTACCTCATCACCGGTGTGAAAGATGTGCGCCAGTCGAAGGTCGGCGACACGATCACGAACGAGCGGAAGCCCGCGACGGATGCGCTTCCCGGTTACACCGACCCGAAGCCGATGGTCTTCTCCGGCATTTACCCGATCGACGGCAGCGACTACGCGGACCTGCGTGAGGCGCTCGACAAGCTGAAGCTGTCGGATGCCTCGCTGCAGTACGAGCCGGAGACCTCCGTCGCACTCGGCTTCGGCTTCCGCTGCGGGTTCCTCGGGCTCCTCCACCTCGAGATCATCACCGAGCGCCTCTCGCGCGAGTTCGACCTCGACCTCATCACGACGGCGCCGTCGGTCACGTACGACGTGACGACCGACACGGGCGAGCACGTCATCGTGACGAACCCGAGCGAGTACCCGGACGGCCGTGTGGCCTCGGTCTCCGAGCCCGTCGTCAAGGTCGGCATCCTGCTGACGCTGCCGGTGTTGCTGATCACCCTGCCGGTGGTGGCCTTTGTGTTCTTCACCGAAGGTGCCAGTGTGGGCGCCGTGGTGTTTGCCGTGTACAGCGTGCTGGCCGGTATGGTCGACAACGTGCTCAAACCCCTGCTGCTGGGGCGCGGGGT
>QFPD01000078.1 GCA_003248845.1 Microbacterium sp.
GTCGGCGACGATCAGGAGCGCCGGGAGCGGCTCGAGGTCGGTGCGGCCGCCCTTACGCGCCTTCTCGTAATCGGAGACGCTCGCGAAGTTGCCCGCGGCGCGCAGCAGCTCCTGACGGCGCACGACTTCGCCCTGCAGGGCGTCCTGGAACCGGTCGACGAGGGCGAGCTCGCTGCCCAGGTTCGTGATGATGGCGGAGACGTGCGGCATCCCCGCCATCCCGGCGAAGGTCGCGCCGCCCTTGAAGTCGACGAGCACGAAGTTCAGCTGCTCGGGCGAGTGCGTGAGGGCGAGGGCGAGCACGAGCGTGCGCAGCACCTCCGACTTGCCCGACCCGGTTGCTCCGATGAGCACGCCGTGCGGCCCCATGCCCTGCTGGGCCGATTCCTTCAGGTCGAGGACGAGCGGCGCGCCGGCGGAGTCCTGACCGATCGGCACGCGCAGACGGTCGCGCTCCAGTCGCCCACTCCACGACCGCGCGAAGTCGATGTCGCGCACGTCGGGAAGACCCAGCAGATCGACCAGTTCGCGCTGCGTCTGGACGCCCGATCCGCTGCCCGTCTCGGCCACGGCGGGCCCCGAGCGCAGCGGCAGGAGACGGCGCGCGGTCGCCTCGGCCTCGGCGATCGACATCGCGTCGGGAGTGAAGGTCTGCGCCTGGTCGGCAAGATCGATGATCTCCGCCTTCGCGGCATCCGCGCCCGTCGCGCCCGCGTTCGGGAGCGCGATCCGGAGCGTGCCGTAGTCGCTCAGCTCCCCCCACCGGTCGGGCAGATCGATGAGGGTGACGCCGAGCATGCCTTCGGCGCCGACGAGGGGATGTCCGACCGGGAGCGTGACGCCGTCGGCGACGATCACGATGTGCGGCGTCGGAGAGGTGCCGCGCCCGAATCGGGGACGCTCGCGCAGTTCGGGCGGGAGGAGGTCTTCGAGTCGGTCGAGCGACGACACGATCATTCGCTCCGCGCCCAACCGGTCCTCCGCTCGCGCGGACTGGGTGTGCGGCAGCCACTTCGCCCACTCCCAGTGCGGGAGGCGGTCCTCCGCCGCGAGGACGGCGACCAGCACGCTGTCGGGGTCGTGCAGCGTCGCGACGCCGGTGAGGATCGCACGGGCCAGGGCGCGCACCGATTCCTCCTCACCGCCGGTGATCTCGATGCGGCCGTAGTCGTCGAGGCGGACGGATGCCGGGAGTGCCGGCTGGATCTCGTGGGTCAGCATGAAACGGTGCGCCGCGGACGCCGCGACCGGGTCGAGCTGAGCGAGGGGAGGCAGCTCGGGGGCCTCGAGGGTGACGCAGAGCGGCTGGTCGGAGACTCCCACGCGCGCGAGCAGGTAGGCGTCCTCTCCGGGCGCGCGCTCCCACACACGGGTGCGCTCCTCGGCGAGGAAGGGAAGCGTGGACGGCGCGGGGCTCACCCAGTTGCCGTGACGACGCTGTTGGCGGGCGGCGGTGCGCACCGTCTTGCGCAGGTCGGAGAGGTAGGCGAGGTACTCGCGACGGTTGCCGAGCACCTGGGCGTTGCGCTGAGAGCGCTGGCGCCAGCCGTTGACGGCGACGAAGCCGAGCGACGAGAGGAGGAACATGCCGCCCGTGATGTAGCCGGCGGGTCCGGTGTTGGTGAGGGAGATCATGACGATCGAGCCCACCGACCCGATCATCGGCAGGAGCGACGTCAGGATGCCGCCGGCGCCGTCGTTCGGTACGAGCTCGGGCGGCGCCTGCACCATGAGCTTCCCGCTCGGCACGCGCGGCGGAGCCAGCCGGGGTCCCTTCGTCACGACATGCCTCCCACGAGCCGGCTGATGGTGAAGACACGGTCTCCGATGCGCACGCGGCTGCCATCCTCCACCTCGGTGCGCACGCCCGCGGCGAGCGGTGTCGCCCGGCCCGCTTCATCGAGCAGGTCGGTGCCGTTGGTCGAGCCGTTGTCCGTCACCCAGACGCCGCTCTCCCGGTGCTCGAGCCGCGCGTGCGTACGGGAGAGGCTGAGGTCCTTGCCGCGCACGCGCACGAGGATGTCGCCGGGCTCGAAAGCCTCGGGGTTGCGGCCGAGATTGACCGCCGCGGGGAGCGGCACCGTCTCCTGCTGGCCGGTGTCGAACGTGAGCACGAGGACGACGGCGCCGCCGTCCGCCGGAGCGGCGGACGCACGTCGGATCGCGCCCCGTGTCTGGGCCGGCTGTGCCGTCTGTGCAGGCGCGTCGGATGCGCTCGGCGCGTCCGCTCCCGCGAGGCCTCGGCGGCGCGGGCCGGGGGCATCGGCGGGCTCCGCATCCACCGGCGCCGTCGAGCGGCGCCGCAGTCGAGGGGGCTCCGCCGCGCCGTCGTCGACGGGGAGGACGGAGGGCACGGGCGGAAGCTCCGGCGCCGCGGGGTTGAGCGTGCTCGATCCACCGGCGTCGTCGTCCGCGTCCGTCGCCGACGCGGGCGCCTGCGGCTCCGTGCTCTCCGACGGCGCGGTGACCTCCACCGGGACGGCCGTCTCGGCGAGGGTGATGTCGGCGTCTGGCACGCCCGCGACGGCAGGGGTCGCGGCGTCGACCACGGGCTCGATGCGGCGGCGACCTCCGGCAGCGGCTCCCGAGGTCGGGCCTCCCGTGGCCGCCGGCGCGGCAAGGGCTGCGTGGGGCGCGACCTCCTCGCCGATGACGATCGGAGCGGCGAGCAGAGCGGGCGCCGGAGCCGCGACCTTCCCCCGCCGATCCCGCGGCACCGACACGACGACCGTGCCGGCGACGCGGTCGGCGACCGATTGACGACCGGAGCCGTCCCACGCCGATGAGGCCGCGACGACCCAGGCACCCGCACCGAGGATCAGTCCGCCCGCGGCCGTCACCGCACCGCGCACCAGAGCGGGGACCGCGCCGGGTGAGAACGGCGCATCTTCGCGGGAGACACGGAGTTCCATCAGCCACGCGCCGAGGCTCACGCCCGCACGAGCCTGCATGATCCACAGGATGCCGAGAACCTGAACCGCGGCGACGACACCGAGCAGCAGTGAGTGTGCGAGCAGGCCGGTCGCCACGGCGACAGCGGCCATGACGGCCATGTCGATCGAGAACGAGGCGACGCGACGGCCCGCCGGGGCGGGCGTTCCCACGAACTCGGGGCCGAGGTCCGGAGCGTTCTGGTCGGCGATGACGGGCGCGGCTGCGCGCGTGGCGGCATCCTCGTGGCGCGTCGCGTCGTCCGTGCCGGTCGCGGGCGGCGCATCGACGAGCGTCGGCGCGCGCAGCGGGCGGTCGCGGCGCAGACCTTCGGGGACCTCAGCGATGACCGTCGCGGCGCTCGCGACCCCGCGCGGGTTGAATCTGCCCATCTGCGGGTTCTGGGCGAGCCCGCAGTAGAGGCACGTCGATGCTCCGGCGACGAGCGCCTGGCCGCAGTTCCAGCAGCGCACCGCGCCGCCTGACGCGCTCCCTGTCGTGTCGACCGTCATCCACCCATCACCCCTCGCAGCACACCGATCGTATCGGCGGCGAGGAGGCCTGCGGGGAGGGCCAGCACGACGGCCAGCCACTCGAACACGTCGCCGACCCGCGACCACACGAGTGACCGCGCTCCGCGGCCCACCGGCACGATCGCCGCAGCGATCGCGACGCCCAGCAGGAGCGCCGCGCCCGCCAGCACCGTGAGGAAGAGCGGACCGGCCGCACGCAGAGCGCCGACGAGGGCGACAGCGGCGACGACCAGGGCCGCCGCACGCGGCATCCAGTGCAGCGCCGGTGCGGACGAGCGGCGGGCGCCCAAGAGCAGGGCGAGCACGACACAGGTCGCCAGCGCGATCCGTCCGGCGAAGACGAGCGGCGCCGCCGGGTCGAACTCCGGCAGCGCGAAGGGTGCCGTCACCGCCGCGACGATGCTGAGGAGCGCCGTACCGCCGCGCAGGCGCGCCGAGGCGCGTCCGACCAGGTCGTGGGCCGCGGCGCTCTCGATGGGCCCGACCTCGGCTGGCAGCTGCTGGCGTACCGCCCATCGCGAGGTCTGGAACCGGCGGTACTCGATGAAGGTCCCCGGGGCGACGTCGATGAGCGTCGTCGGAAGGGCGCGCAGGGCGACGGGGACAGCGCCGAGGGCGACGGATGCCGGCGCGAAAGCCGGCAGGTCGAGCGCCAGGGCGAGCCCCCAGACCGCGGCGAGCGCGAGGAGGATGAGCGTGACCGTCCCGAGTTCGGCGCGGACGGACCCGATGCGGGCCACGACGGCGAGGAGGCCCGCGAGTACGGCCGCGACGCACAGCCCCGTGAAGACCGCGAGGATGCCCGTCGCGGCGGGGAGGGGAGGAACAGCGACGACGCCGGCCCCGAAGGCGAGCGCGAGGGGCCCGGATGCCGCCGCAGCGCCCAGCCGTCCGGCCGCGCCCGCGGCAGCTCCCGCTCGACGGGACCACACGGTGGCGCTCGCCACGGCTCCTCCCGCCGCGATGAGCGTCAGTGCGACCCGGAGCGTCGCGTCGATGGCGCCGGGGGCCACGAGGGCGACGGTGGCGAGCAGACCGCCCGCACCGGCGAGGATCCACCACACGGATGCCGTCGGCGCATCATCCTCATCACGCCTTCGCTCGCCGACGCCGGGCGTGCGCTCGACGCGCTCGGTCAAGTCGACGAGGGCGAGCACGGCACCATCGGCGAGATCCGCGGCTCGGCGATCGGCCGGCACCTCGATTCCCCCCGGCCCGACGAGGAGCCGCCGCCCCTCTTCCAGTTCGATGCCGAGGGAGCGCACGGCGTCAGCGAGCGTGACGTGGGGTGCGAGTGCCAGTTCGTGCCGGCCGGCACCGTCGAGCACGGCGACCCGTCGACGCGTCGTCACCTCACTCGTAGCCACCCGACGATCCTCGCATGCGGGCGCACCGAACGCCGAGCGTCGGACTTGCCGTCATTCGGCCGACCGCACGCGATCTCAATCCGCGTCGGGGGTGAGATCCGCGCCCTCGTCGACCGCCGACTCACGGCCACCGGCGAGGGCAGCCTCGGAACGCGGGCCGTACTCGACCTCGTCCTCGATCGACGGCGCGATCGCCCCCGCAAGACCCCGCCCGCGACGACGCTTGTCGGCACCCGCACGACCGGATGCCGCCCCGCCGACCCGTCCGCCGGCGGCGGCCTGAGCCCCGGTCCGACCCGCCGACTCGGAACCGGCAGCACCTGTGCCGCGCCCCGAGGACGCGCCGCGCGCGTCGCCGGTCCCACGGCTGACACCGTCGCCCTCGACGAGAGCTCCCTTGGCAGCCGGCAGGCGGCCCGCGCCGCGTCCACGCCCGCCCGCGCGCGATCCCGTCCGCTCGGAGGCCGCACCCGCGCCGGCACGACCGCCGCCGCCCAGAAGACCTCCCGAGCCGGCCCGGGGACCGGTCGTCGCACCGCGACCGGCTGCCGCACCCGCGTTCGCCCCGGGCGTGCCCGTCAGGCCTCCGGCAGCAACCCCCTTGCCGGCCGCCCCGCCGAGCGCGCCGAACGATCCCAGCGCGGCCTTCGACCCGACGCCCAGAACGGCGGCCGCGCCCACCCCCGCGGCGAGGGTGCTCGAGCCGCCCAGCAAACCACCGGATCCACCCGGCATGCCGCCGAGCGAGGCTCCGCCGGAACCCACGAGACCCGAGGATCCGTGATCGGTCGGGCCCTGCGGCCACGGCCCCGGATCGGTCGGGATGATCGTGCTCCCCGGCGGCGGGACCGTCCCCGGCGGCACCACGCTGACCCCGGGCCGCTGCCCTGTCTCCTGGATCGGGTCCACATCGAAGTCGGGGTAGCTCGAGAAGCCGCCGTCGTGCGAACCACGCGCGGACGGGCGGCTGCCGCCCTGGGGCCCGGTGCCGCCCCCCGGCGTCGAGGCGTCGCTCGAGGAGTCGGCGACATTCGAATCGACGGAGATCTCCGTCGGCAGGTCGATCGCCCCGAGATCCGCGCTCGCGTCCTGCACCGCCTTACGCGCGGCGGCCTCGCGCATCGCCGCCTTCGCCGCGTCGCCGTTGTTCATCGCCGCCGCACCCGCGATGAGCGAGAACGGTCCGAGGAAGATCGTCGATCCGGCAGCCGCGGCGCCGATGAGCGCCCTCTCACCCCAGCTGAGCTCGCCCGACGGCAACGCCGATTGCGCGGACTGCGCATTGTTTCGGACGACGTTCGCCTTCTCGGTCGCGCGCTTCACGGCATCCGCAGTCTGGATGATCGCCGCCGCGCGCTGAGCTGCCTGGTCGAGGCTCGCGGTCGCCGCGTCGCCCGATGCGCCGACGAGACCGGGCTCCGAGGCCGCCCGCGTGAGTGCACCGTTCAGGGCCTCGAGATTCTCGGTCAGCTCGGCGTGCGAGGGCAGCGCCCAATCGCGCCCGCCGTTGGCGAGGTTGTCCAGCCGTTTCTCCCATGGACCGCTCATGCGGAATCCCCCTTCGTGTGCTGGGCGCGCCGACGAGCGGCCACGACGACGATGACGACGATTGCCCCGATCAGCACGGCGGCGCCGATGCCGACGATCCACCCCATCGGCACGGCGTCGCTCGCCGCACCTCCTTCGGCATCGCCGTCGGCGACAGCCGTCGACGCGGACGCGGTGGGCGTCGTCGCCGGGGACGCGGCCTGCGCCACCTGCGCGGCCGTCGGCTCCCCGAAGGACTTGTCCATCAACGGGTTCTCGTCCGGGTACTGCGTGGGGTCGACCGCGAGCATGTGACGCAACGACGCGGGCCCGTAGCCGTAGCCACCCGTCGTGTCACGCTCGAGCGGATGATCCTCGGTCTTCGTGTTGCGGATCAGCGACTGAATCAGCTGATTCGCCGTCGCGTCCGGGTACTTCTGTTTCACCGCGGCCAGGATGCCGGCGACCATCGGTGTCGCATACGACGATCCGGAGCCGATCTGCGCTCGGTCCCATGTGCTGATGGCGACGTCCACGCCGGGGGCGACGACGGTGACCTCGGGCTGGACGTTCGGGACACCGAGCTCCGTGCTCACCAGGAGGTCGCCGTTCGCATCGAACGCGTTGACAGACACCACACCGTTCATCGCGGCCGGCAGAGCTCCCTGGCCCTCGTAGTTGGGCGTTCCCGCGATGAAGATGACGCCGCTCGCCAGAGCCCGCGCGACCGACTCGATGTCCTCGTCGGAGGCATCCGTGCTCACCTTGGACATCGTGACGATGTCTGCTCCCGCTGCGACAGCGTCGTCCAGTGCGACGGACCAGGCGCTGCGGTCGTCCTGGAGTCGACAGACGGTGGCACCCCCGCCGACGGCATAGAAAATGACATCGGCGGCGGGAGCCATCCCTCTGATCGCTCCGTAGCCCTCGCCGTTGCCGACCAGAATCGCAGCGACGGTCGAGCCATGGATTGCGTCTTCGTTCACCTCGGTGGTGGTCGCGGGATCGTTGCAGATCGCGGGCGCCACGGTCAGCGACGCGTCGGCGAACGCCGGCAGCTGGTCGTTGATCTGGGCGTCGATCACCGCGATCTTCACGCCGGAACCGTTCCAGCCGTCCGCCTGCACCTCCGCGACGCCGTACTTCTCGTACCACCAGTTGCCGTCGCCCGCCGCGGAGGCCGCCGCCGGCGACGCGACGGCGGCCACGACCGCGAGGGCCGCGACCAGTCGCAGCGGCCGGTGGCGCCCCGCGCGGCTGCTCACAGAGCGTCTCCGCCCGCCGCCTGCTTGCCCTGAGCAGCGTTCGTCGCCGCAGCCGCGGACTCGGCCGTGGATGCCGTCTGCTGCGCGGCCTCGTTCGCGAGGAAGGTCTGGCTCGTCTGCACGTCCTGGTGCGTCGTGTCCGCGGCGGTCTGATCGATCACCGCGGTCGTCGACGACAGCGCCGCCACCGATGTGTTGTCGGCCTCCTGCAGATCGCGGGCCGCCTGCCGCAGGGCGTCGGCGTTCTGCTTCACCACCGCGCGCACCGCGTCGGTGTGCTGTCCGATCATCGTCGCGGCGTCCTTCAGCCGCTGCAGGAACTCGTTCGACGCGGGCTCAGCGCCGTCGCCGTGGACGAGGGCGATCACGTCGCCGGCGGGCACGAGATCACCACCCTCG
>QFPD01000361.1 GCA_003248845.1 Microbacterium sp.
ATGGGCCTCGTGTTCCTGGGCCTGTTCGGTTTCGCGCAGCGCACCGTCAAGCCGCAGGTGCGCAGCGGACTCGGACTCGTCGGCGCGCCGCTTCTCGGCGTCGCGATGGGCATCGGCTGGGCTCCGTGCATCGGCCCCACCTACGCGTCGATCCTCTCGATCTCGCTGACGCAGGCCGACCCGTGGCGGGCAGTGCTGCTGGCCGTCGCGTACTCGCTGGGCCTCGGCATCCCGTTCCTGCTGCTCGCCGTCGGCTTCGGCTGGGCGACGCGCTCGGTCGCATTCCTGCGCCGGCATATCCGTGCGGTCAACATCATCGGAGGCGTTCTGCTCGTGGTTCTCGGCGTGCTCATGGTCTCGGGAGTATGGACGGCGATCATGTCGCACCTGCAGGGGGTGATCGGCGGTGTCACGCTCCCGCTCTGACGCCTCGGTGATCGAGTCCGACGCCTCCGATCCGCTGCGTCCCGCGGATCACGCCGACGGTGACGGCGATCGCGGCATCACTCAGCCGCAGCTCGGACTCGTCGGCTGGATGCGCTGGGGGTGGCGCCAGCTGACCAGCATGCGCACGGCGCTCGTGCTCCTGCTCCTCCTCGCCATCGCCGCGATCCCCGGCTCGATCGTGCCGCAGCGCAGCGCCGACCCGAACGGCGTCATCGACTTCGAGTCGAAGAACCCCGGGCTCTACCCCGTCTACAACGCCCTGCAGCTGTTCGACGTGTACTCGTCGGTGTGGTTCTCGGCGATCTACATCCTGCTGTTCATCTCGCTCATCGGCTGCGTGATCCCACGGACGAAGCACCACTTCAAGGCCATGCGCGCCGTGCCGCCGCGCACGCCGATGCGGCTCTCGCGCCTCGACGACTACGCGACGGCCGAGCGCATCGTGCCGGACGGCCAGGATGCCGAGGCCGAGGCCTCCCGCGTCATCGATCTTGCGCAGGCGCAGCTGCGGAAGGCGGGCTATCGCGTCGAACGCTACGACACGCCCGCGACGGGGGCTCGTTCCGCCACCGCCTCGGTCTCGGCCGAGCGCGGGTACGCGCGCGAGACCGGCAACCTCGTCTTCCACGCGGCGCTCGTGGGCGTGCTCATCTCGGTGGGCGTCGGCGGGGGGCTCACTTACACCGGGCAGACCGTGATCGCCGAGGGCGACAGCTTCGTCAACTCCCTGGGGCTCGGCTACACCTCGTTCAACCCCGGCCGCTTCGTCGACACGGAGCACCTGCCGCCCTACTCGCTGAGCCTCGACAGCTTCGAGGTCTCGTACGTGCCGGTCGGGCAGGCCGGTCAGGGCATGGCGGGTGATTTCGCGGCGAACCTCACGACCCGCGAGCCCGGTCACGACCCCGAGCAGAAGACGGTGCGGGTCAACCACCCTCTCGACATGGCGGGCGACCGCGTCTACCTCATGGGCAACGGCTACGCGCCGACGATCACGGTGCGAAACCCCGCGGGAGACGTCGTCTTCCGTGAGGACGTCGAGTTCCTGCCGCAGGATGCCAACATGACCTCGCAGGGTGTCATCAAGATCGCTGACGGCCTCAGCGAGAACGGTGCGCCGACCCAGCTCGGCATGGTCGGCTTCTTCTATCCGACCGCCGCGACGCTCCACACGGGAGCGCTGACCTCGGCCTACCCGGCGCTCGCGAACCCCGTGCTGACGCTGTGGGTGTATGCGGGCGATCTCGGCATCAACGACGGCACCGCGCGCAACGTCTACGCCCTGGATCCGTCCGAGATGACGCAGCTCGCCGGCGGCACGAGCGGCACGGATGCCCTGCAGCTCGAGCCCGGAAAGACGGTGGACCTGCCCGAGGGTATGGGCACGATCACCTTCGAGGACAACACGGCGAACGGGGGCGCGGAGGTCGTCAAGCGTTACGTCTCGCTCTCGATTCACCGCGACGTCGGCGCGCCGTGGGTGCTCGGGTTCGCGATCGTCGCCCTCGCGGGTCTCGTCACGGCGCTGTTCGTACCGCGCCGCCGGATGTGGGTCAAGGCGACCGCATCAGGATCGTCCGTACAGCTCGAATACGCAGGCCTTGCGCGTGGCGAGGACCCCGCCATCGCGGTCGCCGTGGCCGAGCTGAAGCGCACGCACGAGGC
>QFPD01000362.1 GCA_003248845.1 Microbacterium sp.
CGGGCCGCCGCGTGATCGACGGGCTCGACCTCGACCTCGCGCCCGGGAAGGTGACGATGATCATCGGCGCGAACGCGTCGGGAAAGTCGACGCTCCTCGGAACATTCGCCCGGCTGCGGGCGCCGCTCAGCGGACGCGTCGAACTCGACGGCGAGGATGTCGTCGGCATCCCACGGCGCCGCTTCGCGCAGACGGTCGGTCTGCTGCCGCAGCACCCCAGTGCCCCCGACGGCGTCAGCGTCGCGGAACTCGTCGGTCGGGGGCGTCACCCGCATCGGGGTCTCTTCCAGCGATGGAGCGTCGACGACGCGGCGCACGTGGACGAGGCCATGGCCTTGACGGGCATCACCGACATCGCCGACCGTCCCGTCGGCGACCTCTCCGGCGGCCAGCGTCAGCGCGTATGGATCGCCATGGCCCTCGCGCAAGACCCCCGCATCCTCCTTCTCGACGAACCGACGACGTTTCTCGACCTCACCCACCAGATCGAAGTGCTGGACCTGCTGCGCGCGCTGAACCGCAGCCGCGGCACGACTGTCGTCGCCGTGCTCCACGACCTCAACCTGGCCGCGCGGTACGCGGATCAGCTCGTCGTCATGTGCGACGGTGCGGTCGTCGCCCACGGGACACCTGCCGAGGTCCTCACCGAGCAGGTCGTCGCCGATGCCTTCGGCCTGCACGCTCTCGTCATGCCCGACCCCCTGACCGGCACGCCGCTGGTCGTCCCCATCCCGACCGACGCGGACCCCGTGTCGGCTGCCCGTGCCCCCATCGAAAGGAACGATTCATGACATCACTGCGCGAGGCCCTCGGAAAGGCGCGCGGCCGCGCGACCGGCGTCGCCGCCCTCGGTGCGGCAGCTGTCCTCATCCTCACCGCATGCTCGGGTGGTGCGGGCGCTGGGAGCTCCGGCGCTCCCGCGGGATCGGCCGACGGAGCCTTTCCGGTGACGATCACGTCTGCCCTCGGCGACACGACCATCGAGAGCAAGCCGGAGCGCATCGCCACGTGGGGCTGGGGTGCGACGGACGCGGTTCTCGCTCTCGGCATCCAGCCGGTCGCCATCCCCGCCGACGACTACTCCGGCGGCGACGACAAGATGCCCGACTGGATCGCTGAGGCCGTCGACAGGGTCGGGGGAGAGGCGCCCACGATCCTCGACTCGAGTGCCGAGGAGATCCCGCTCGAGGCCCTCCTGAAGACGAATCCCGACGTTCTGCTCGCACCCTACTCGGGACTGACGCAGAAGGAGTTCGATGCGGTGTCTGCTGCCGGCATCCCCGTCGTCGCGTACCCCGATGCTCCCTGGACGACGCCGTGGCGCGATGTCATCACGATCACCGGAAAGGCTCTCGGTCTGCCGACCGAGGCCGACGCGCTCTTGCAGAGTCTGGACGCTCGCGTCGCCGACGCCGCGGCAGCGCACCCCGAGTTCGCGGGCACGACGATCGCGTACGTGGACGACGACGTCGACACGTTCTACCTGTACCTCCCGGCCGACGCGCGCGTCGAGATCCTCGAGGACCTCGGCTTCGTCACGCCCCCGAGCGTCACGTCGCTCGACACCGGCGAGGGCACGTTCTACACGACCGTCAGCTACGAGAACCTCGACAAGATCGACGCGCAGGTCGTCCTCACGCAGGCCGAGGACCAGGCGACGCTCGACGAGTTCCTGACCTCCGACCGCGGCAAGCTGATCCCCGCGGTGGCGAAGAGCGCCGTCGCGGCGATGGTGGGGGCGCAGAACGCTTCGGCCGTCTCGCCGACGGCGCTGACGCTGCCCTGGATCCTGCCGACGCTCACCGACAAGCTCGCCGCGGCCGTCGCGACGGCGAAGGGCTGAACTTCTCGCACGCACGCCAGACGGCCCCCGCCCGGATCATCCGGGCGGGGGCCGTCTTCGCAGAACTGGAGGTCAGGCGTTCTTGCGCGTGTCCACGGCGCGGACGGCGGCCCACGCGGCGGGGATCGCGACGGCGGCGATCGCGGCCTTCACGAGTCCGCCGACGACGAAGGGCCACAGGCCGAACTGCAGAATCTCGCCGACGCCGAACGAGCCAGCGCCGACGACGTTGAGAATGAAAGCCATGTACGGGATGCCGAAGAC
>QFPD01000079.1 GCA_003248845.1 Microbacterium sp.
GCCCATTTGCACATGCTCCTCGAGTCAGCGAATCACCGCGATCTCGTCACGGCCAGCTAGCCTCCCCGGCCACCACGCGCTGAATACTGACCGCGACAGCCTCTGGGGACTCATGCTCCCAAAAACGGAGCACGGTCCATCCGGCCAGCGTGAGCAGGTCATTCGTTTCCGCGTCACGAACTCGATTCGCCTCTAGCTTCGGGAGCCAATAGTCGACGTTGGACCTGGGCGGTTCAAGGTGCTGAGGACAGGCATGCCAGAAGCAACCGTCGATGAAGACGGCGATCCGGCGCCGGGTGAACACGATATCTGCGGTGCGGCGGATCGCAGGCTCGGGTCGGATGTTCGTTCGGTATCGGAGTCCGTGGGCGTGCAGGATGGAGCGCACCGCTCTTTCGGGTGAAGTGTCCTTCGAACGGTTCGCGAGCATCGTTCGTCTGGTCTGCTCGCTGCTTGCCCACGACTCACGCACAGCGGCAGGCTAGATCATCCCCCGTGCCATGCCAAGGGAGGAGTGCGGCCATGCGCCCGGACACCTTCGTGAAGGGATCGCTCGCGGCGCTGTCCAACGGGCGCTAAGGAAATGCCACGGCGCCGCGCATACCACTCCTTCTCCGCTCTCCTGGAGTGCGGCCCGAGATTCCAGGGCTGTGTCGCAACGCGATGCGATGCACGCAGGCACCGTGGGTGAGCGAGACCGATTAGAAGCACTTCCCTACACATAGCTGCACACGTGCGGCAACCTCATCCAGCTCACCAGTCCCGCTTGAGCTCAGGCACGCGACGCCCGCTGCGCCCCTCCACCTCACCCCTCCGACGCGAACAACTCCCGCAGCGCGGCATCCCGCGTGAAGACGGGGATCCGATCGATCGGCGTCTCGATCTCCACAACGGCGCCGCCCTGGTGGCGAGTGCCGTCCCAGACGTCGATCCATTCGCCCTCGGGCAAATACACCGGCATCCGCGTGACCCCCGGCTCGAGGACCGGCGCGACGAGGAGGTCGTCGCCGAGCATCCACTCGGTCGGCGCCGTCCACACGCGCTCGTCGCTCGGGAACTCGAAGAACAGCGGCCGCATGAGCGGGCGATCCGTCTCGATCGCGGTCCGGGCAGCACGCTCCAGGTAGGGGAGGAGCGCCTCGCGCAGGTGAGTGAACCGTCGCGAGATCGGTAGCACCCTCTCGTCTCCCGTGCGCTCGGCGATGTTCCACGGCGTGCGATCGCGCGACGGCGTGCGGTGGTGGTTGAACTCCGAGTGGTACTGCATGATCGGCACGAACGCCGACGCCTGCATCGCCCGGATGTACAGCTCGGCCAAAGGGATCTCGCCCGAGAACCCGGCGATGTCCCAGCCCCAATACACGATCCCGGATGCCGCCGCGGTGAGCCCCGCGTTCATCGACCAGCGGAACGCCTCCCACGTGGAGTTCTCATCACCCGCCCAGAACGCGCCGTGCGCCTGCGACCCGGTGAATCCCGCACGGCTGAACGTCACCGGTGCCTTGCCGGCCGACCGCAGCAGATCGCCGTACGCCTTCGGGTACGCGACGGGGAACGTGTTGTTCTTCTCGTCGCCGCGACGCCCGTCGAGGACTCATGGGCTACCCCCACGTGAACCTCAGCTGACGTTCCGCCGCAGCGCGTCGGCCATCCACCGCGCATAGCTGTCCCAGGGCGGCGCCCCGGCCGAGAGGCGGGCGGCATGCTCCATCAGCTCGGGCTCCGCGCGGAACCATTCGCCGCCCTCGCGCAGATGAGCGAACTCGTGATGACGAGTGCGTTCCAGCGCGCGACCACCGCGCTCGAACGCGAGCAGCTCCTGATGCCAGATCGTCGCCAGGCGTTGCCGCGGGTTCGCCGACGTGCCGATCTTCACGCGGCCCTCCCAGCGCAGGTAGTAGACGACCTCGACGCGCGGGCGCGGCAGATCGGCATCCGGAGTCTCACCGACTTGCCACCCGCAGATCGGGCAGACGCGGTCGCCGTGTTCCGGCAGGCCGTCGCTGCCGCACAGCACGCACGGATCGCGCCCGAAACGAGGGTCGCTCGCTCCCATCGCCGCCGCTCCCATGAGCGCGGACGTTACCGCAGAGCGCCGACACCGGCTGCCTCGTCGGCGTCAGTTCTCGTGCGTCGCCTGCACACGGCGGCCCCAGACGAATCCGATCACTCCCGCCAGACCGACGAGACCGACTGCGAGGAGAAGACCGCCGACCACGGTCATCATCGTGACGACAATCGTGCCCGGAGCAAACGTGGCGTCCGCGAGCGGCTGGTAGGCGGACCAGCCGAAGGTGGACACCTCCGCCGGGGCGGCCGCCAGCATCGCAATCGCGCCGACGCGCGCGACGCCGACCGAGGCGATGGTCGCGATGGCCACTCCGCTGACTCTGCGTCCCATACCGCCACGCTATCGGGTGCGGCCGCGAAGCCCCTCCCTTGCCGCGCACACCCGGCGCCCAATAGCGTCGAGGCAGGTTCGCACGCAACAGCGCCGGGCCGGTGGCGAACCGACGAGGGAGTCGCGATGGATGTCGTGCTGGTGATCCTGCAGGCCGCGGTCGTTCTCGGCGCGATCGTCATGGGTGTGCGCACGGGCGGCATCGGGCTCGGCCTCTGGGGAGTCGCCGGCACCCTCGTTCTCATCTTCGTGTTCCGCCTCCCGCCCGGCTCTCCACCGGTGGACGCCTTCTTCATCGTCATCGCGGTGATCACGGCGGCATCCGCGATGCAGGCCGCCGGCGGCATCGACTACCTCGTGTCGATCGCCTCCCGCATCATCCAGGCGAACCCGCGCCGCCTCACCTACGTCGCGCCCCTCGTCGCGTTCGCGTTCACCGCGCTCGCCGGCACCTCGAACATCTTCTTCGCCCTCATCCCCGTCATCTACGAGACGGCGTACCGCAACGGCCAGCGCCCGGAACGCTCGCTCGCCGCGTCGACCGTGACGAGCGCGCTCGGCATCACGGCATCCCCGGTGTCCGCCGCGATGGCGGCCTACCTCGTGCTCGCGTCGCCGTTCTCGCTCGTGCAGATCCTCGCGATCACGATCCCCGCGGCGATCGTCGCGTGCCTCGCGACGTCGTTCGTGCAGCAGCGCATCGGCAAGGAGCTGCTCGACGACCCGGCGTTCCTCAAGCGCGTCGAAGAGGGCAAAGTCGAGATGCCCGCCGTCCTCGTCGCGCAGCAGCAGGCGCGCGCGCAGGCCGTCGCCGGCGGGGCCTCGCACGGCACGGCGGCACGCCAGGCGAAGAAGGCCTCGGCGGCGGTGCCCTCCGACGCGCAGAAGATCCTCCTCGAGGTGCCGCCGGGCGGAGCGATCTCGGCCTGGATCTTCGTCGTCGCGATCGTGGCCGTCGTGCTGATGGGCCTCTTCTCGGGCCTACGCCCCGCCTTCCCGAACGCCGACGGCGAGCTGGTGCCGATCGGCATGTCGCCCGTCATCGAGATGTTCATGTTCACGGCGGCGCTCGTCATCATCCTCGTCCGCAAAGTCCCGCCCGCCGACATCATGAAGCAGCCCCTGCTGTCGTCGGGTATCGTCGCGGCGATCGCGCTCTTCGGCATCGCGTGGATGGCCGACACCTTCATCTCGGCCAACAAGACGACGATTGTCGACCCGCTCGGCGGCCTCGTCACGGCCTTTCCGATCCTCCTCGCGGTCGCCCTCTTCGTCATGGCCGGCCTCACGACGAGCCAGTCCGCGACGACCAACACGATCGTGCCGATCGCCCTCAGCGCCGGCATGCCGATCGCCGTCGTCACCGCGATGTGGCCTTCGCTCGTCGGCGTCTGGCTCTTTCCCGCGAACGGCTCGCAGATCGCCGCCGTCGAGACCGACCGCACCGGCACGACCCGGCTGAGCTCACTGCCGATCTGGCACTCGTTCACCATCCCGATGCTCGTCGCGTGGGTCTCGGTGGTCGCCGTGGGCCTGCTCATGTCGCTCCTCGTCCACTGACATCTCTGAAAGGACCCCCCATGACGGATGCCATCGACATCCAGGCCGCCACGAAAGCCCTCATGCCCGACGTCCTCGCACGGCACGCGAAGCTCGTCGGCATCCGCTCGATCGCCTTCCCGGGCTTTCCGGAAGAGCCCGTACACGAGATGGCCCAGGCCGTCATCGACATGCTGAAGGATGCCGGGGCACGGCGACCACGAAGGACGACGGACGCATCTACGGCCGCGGCGCGGCCGACGACAAGTCCGGCCTCGCGATGCACTACGGCACGATCGCGCAGCTCGCCGCGAACCCGCCATGCCACCTCCAGGTGCTCGTCGAGGGGGAGGAGGAGACGATCTCCCACCTCGAGGAGTTCGTCGAGCCCGGCTCCGACCCGGAGGCGCAGCTCGACGCGCTCATGACCTACCTCCGCGCGCAGACGCCCTGGAACTGCCGGGTCGAGGTCGCGCGGGTGAAGGCGGGCAGCAACTTCCGCGCCGACACGGCCGCGCCCGCGATCCACGCCGCCGAAGAGGCGCTCGCCGAGATCTACGGCGTCGGTGCCGACGGGGTCGAGCAGATCGGCTCCGGCGGGTCGATCCCGCTCGTCGCCTCGCTGCTGAAGGCGTCGCCCGCGGCATCCGTCGTGCTCTGGGGTGCCCAGGACACCGAACACGCGCGTATCCACGCGTCCGACGAGTCGGTCGACCCGGGCGAGATCGAGCGGATGATCGCCGCTCAGGTACTGCTGCTCAGGCGGCTGGGGGAGCAGGGGTGACCGAGCGCGCGGACGGCCTCAGCCCTGCGCGTCGGCGATCGCGGCCTGCACGCGCTGTGCGACGTCGGTCGCCTCGCCGTCGAGCGCGATGACCTTGCCGCCGATCACGAGCACCGGCACGCCCGACACGACCTTCCCGGTACCGGCGATCGTCGACCCCAGCCAGTGGTCGTTGGACGCTTGAACCCACGCGCCGAACCGCTGCGACGCGACGGCGTCGGAGAGGTCGGCCGTGATTCCGGCCTGCCGCGCGAGTGCGACGATGTCGGCGTCGCTCGGGTGCGTCGTGCCGTCGGCGGTCGTCTGATTCTCTTGGAGAAGCGCGTAGAACGCGGGGATGCGGTCGCCCTGCCCGGCATCCAGGGCGGCGGCGAGAGCGTTCGCGGCACGCGTCGACCAGTCGGTGTCATCGCCGTGCTTCGCGCTCACGAAGTTGAGCGGGTGGATCGTCAGGGTCGCGGTGCCCGCGGCGACGGCCTCGGAGAGCACATCGCCCGTCGCCTCTTCGAGCATGCGGCAGTACGGGCAGGACAGATCGGTGAAGAGCTGAATCTCCACTGCGCCGGTGCCCGCGGGGAGGCCGTAGCCGTCTGCGCCCGCGGGAGCGACGACGGTGGGCGTGGATGCCGAGGCTCCGGCCTCATCGGACGGCGACGGCGCCTGTGCCTGTGCCGCGCAGCCTGTCGTCAGCAGCGCAATAGCTGCGGCGGCGAGGGCGAGTCGATGGGGACGGCGGCGCATGGCGGGCTCCTTCGCGGCGAGCTCCCGATGGCGGAGCCTGTGTGGTATGACCACTCAAGTGTACGCGAAGGACCGCGGTTCGGCGGCGCGGCCGATCGATCAGTGCGCGGCGTCGTAGGCCTCGAGGACGGCAGCCGGCACGCGCCCGCGGTCCGACACGGTGTAGCCGTTCTTCGCCGCCCACTCGCGGACCGGCGCGTAATCGCGCTGTCCGCTGCGCTTCTGCACGCGGCCCGCACCGCCGCGCGACGAGCCGTCGCGCCCGGAGCGAGAAGACACCGACCGGGCGGCGGAGAGGTAGGGAGCGAACGCGGCGCGCAGAGCAGCCGCATTGTCGTCGGTGAGGTCGATCTCGTAGGCGGCGCCGTCGAGCGAGAAGAGGACCGTTTCGCCCTCTCCGGGCTCGAGGACGGTGCCGTCCAGATCGTCGACGAGCTGATGCACGATTTTGCGGGCCATGGGCTGAGCCTAGTGAGCGCACGGCCCTGCCCGGTATAGCGGCGCGCGCGCCGTGACATCCCGTGTCAGGGGAGGAGGCCCGCGCGACGCGCCTTCGTGACGGCGGCGTGGCGCGTCGAGGCATCCAGCTTCGCCATCGCCGCCTGAAGGTACGACTTGACGGTGCCCTCGCGGAGGTTCAGTTCAGCGGCGATCTCGGCGTTGGTCTGGCCGAGAGCTGCGCAGGCGAGCACGTCGGTCTCGCGCGGCGAGAGGCGTACGTCGATCGGCTCGCGCGGTGCGTTCCGGTCGCGCGTGAGGCTCGCGAGGCGCTCCTCGACGGCGCCGAGCCGACGGCGGATGCCGGGGTCGGCGATCTCTGCGCCGATCCGGCGGAGCTCGGCGTAGGCCTCGCGGAGCTCTTCGCGCGCGGCGACGTCGATGCCCGCCACGCCGCCGACCGGAGCGGCAACGAGCGCCACCTGGCGGGCGACCTCGTCGCGCACGCGCAGCTCGGTGGCGAGGTCGGATGCGACCTGCAGCGCCGCGCGTGCCGTGTTCTCGCCGAAGGGAGCCTGCGTCCACGAGCCGCAGTAGAGCACCCCGCGGCTCTTGCCGCCGACGAGCACGGGCACCGCGAAGAGCGTCGAGATGCCTTCGCCGAGGATCGCGCGGTCGTAGTCGTGCGTGATGTTGCGCGACGTGCCGTAGTCGAGGGTGAGGCGGGGGCGGCGCTCGACGAACGCGCGACCGCCGAGGCCGCGCGTCGGGTGCACGACGAGCCCGGCGAGGTGACTTGTGCGGTTTCCGACGACCGTCGTCACGTCGATCGCGCCGGCCTGCTCGAAACCGCCGAAGGCGACCGGCAGCCCGGTGCGCGTCGCCAGGTCGCCGACCGCGCGAGCGAGCAGGTCGGCGTCTGAGGCGAGTCCGACCGGTGTCATCTCGCGGCTACCTACTTCCGGCGGCGACGTCGCTGCTGCCTGATTGCGTACCCTCGACGATACCATCGGGCCCCCTGAGGGGGCCCGGAGTCCCCGCGGCCGGCCTACACGGCCGCGGGGACTCCGCTCACGCGCGCCTCCAGATCGATCAGGTAGCGCTTGCGCTCGGGGTGCCCGCCGTACTCGCCGATCGAACCGTCGCTGCGCACGACGCGATGCGCGGGAACGATGATCGAGATCGGGGTGCGCGCGCAGGCTGTGCCGACGGCTCGGTTCGCGCCGGGGGAGCCCGCGGCGATCGCGACCTCGGCGTAGGACCACACATCGCCGTACGGGATCTCGCAGATCCGCTCGAGCGCGGTGCGGACGAAGCCGTGCACCGTCCGCAGATCGAGGGCGAGGTCGAAGCCGCGTCGATCGCCCGCGAAATACTCGTCGAGTTGCGTCGTCACCGCGGCCGTAGCCCCGGCATCCGGCTCGGGCGCCGCGTGCAGTGCGCGGGTGATCCCGACGAGCGCCCCCTCGCGTGCCCCGAGTGCGACGTCGAGGACATCGAGGAAGGTGAGACCCTGGTCGGTGACGACGACCAGGGCCTCGCCGATCGGTGTCGGGTGCACCGAGAAGGCGGCGGGAGTGCTCATGGACACATCATGGCGTGGGCGCGGTCGGGGGCGCGGGCGAGGCACGGATCTGTGGACGGATCGGTGAAAACGGTCGCTGGGGAGAAGACGATGGGTCCAATCCCACGAAACCCGCGGTTCTGACCGGTTTCCGCACCCGCGCGCGCCTATGGTGTCGAGTGTGTGGCGAGCAGACGGTGGCGCCGTGCGAGGCGTGAACGACGCCGAGCACGTGGGCGCAGTGACCCCGGCCGACCTCGATCTGTCGGAGCCGGGGGTCAGGGTGACGCACGCCGCTCAGGCGGAGCGCGACCGCCTCCGCGAGGAGAGCGGACAGCTCGGCGGCACGTCGACGCTGCTGCACTACTCGGATGCCGGTGACGCCGGCATCGACATCACGAAGGCCCACCCGGGCAGCCTCCCGCAATTCATCACCGGCCGCCCGACGCTCCTGTCCAATCTCTTCCGCGACGAAGTAGCTCTGCTCACGGCCAAGCGCGCT
>QFPD01000363.1 GCA_003248845.1 Microbacterium sp.
GCTGCGGCCGCGGTGTCGGCCCCAGCCCCGGAAAGCCCCTCGGGTAGACTCGACGCATCACCGACAGACCCCGTCGGAAACGCCGCAGAGATAGGCAGCCACCATCCCGTGACTCCCCACGCGACACCGCCCGCGACCGGCGACGGCGACCCCGAACGCACGCCGCTGACCATCGTGATGGCGGCCGACACGTTCGCTCCCGACGTCAACGGAGCCGCCCGTTTCGCCGAGCGGCTCTCCGCCGGTCTCGCCGGCCGCGGCCACGACGTCCACGTCGTCACGCCCAGTGTCGGCCACCGCAACCACGGCACCTTCACCGAGAACATCGAAGGCCAAGATCTCACCGTGCACCGCCTTCCGGGCGTGCGCTGGCCCCCGCACGACTGGCTGCGCTTCGTGTGGCCCTGGCGCAGCAAGCACTACGCCCGCAAGGTGCTCAGCGAGGTGCGGCCCGACGTGGTGCACAGTCAGTCGCACATCGTGATCGGGCGCGGGCTCACGCGCATCGCACACCAGCGCGGCATCCCGGTGGTCGCGACGAACCACGTGATGGCCGAGAACATCATCGACTTCACGACCCTGCCGCCCGTGCTCGACAAGGTCGTCGTCAAGCTCGCGTGGGACGACGCCAAGCGCACGTTCGACATGTCGCGCGCCGTCACGACCCCGACTCGCAAGGCGGCGGAGTTCCTCGAGCAGACGATCGACATTCACGGTGTCATCCCGATCAGCTGCGGCATCGACAAGCGCAACTACACCCCCGACCTCACCCCGCGTGAGCACCACCGCGTCCTCTTCGTCGGCCGCCTCACGACCGAGAAGCACGTCGAGGTCACACTCGGCGCCGTCGCGAAGCTCGCGCCGGAGCTGCCGAACATCACGTTCGACATCGTCGGCGGCGGCGATCAGCGTCGAAACCTCGAACAGACGGCGCAGCGCCTCGGCATCCAGGATCGCGTCATCTTCCACGGTCGCGTCGACGAAGAGGAACTGCGCGCGTCGTACGGCAAGGCCGATGTCTTCGCGATCGCGTCGATCGCCGAGCTGCAGTCGATCGCGACGATGGAGGCCATGGCCTCGGGCCTGCCCGTCGTCGCGGCGAACGCCGTGGCCTTGCCGCACCTCGTTCACGACGGCGAGAACGGCTACCTGTTCGAGCCGGGCAACGTCGACGACCTCGCCGACAAGCTCCGTCTCGTTCTGACGGCGTCGCCTGAAGAGTACCTGCGCATGCAGAAGGCCTCGCTCGAGGGCGTCGAGATCCACGACATCGAGAAGACCCTCGACACCTTCGAGAAGCTCTACCGCGGCGAACCTCTCGACGCGTGAGGCGCTGACATGCGGCTGCTCTTCGACGCGCGGTACATCCGCACCGACTTCCACGACGGCATCAGCCGCTACTCGGCGGAGCTCGCCGCCGCGGTCCACGCCGCCGCCCCCGCGGCTGGTGTCGAGGTCGTCTTCCTGGTGTGGGATGCCGCGCAGATCCCCCTCTTGCAGGCAGGGGCCCGCACGCTCACGATCCACGCCCCGACGGCGATGCGTGAGCCGTTCACGGCACTGCTGCTGAACCGCTACCGGCCGGACGTCGTCTTCTCACCGATGCAGACGATCGGATCTCTAGGCCGACGGTTCGGGCTCATCCTGACGCTGCACGACACGATCTATTACCGGCACCGCACGCCCCCGCGTGACCTTCCCTGGTACGTCCGGCTCGGGTGGCGCCTCTTCCACCTCTCCTACGTGCCGCAGCGGCTCACGCTGAATGCCGCGGACGTCGTCGCGACCGTCAGCGAGACGAGCGCCGCCGAGTTCGCCCGGGTGAAGCTGACGAAGCGCCCGGTCGCCGTGATCCCCAATGCGCCCCAGCGGCTCGCTGCGTTGCTCGCGCCCGAGGAGGCCGTCGAGCCGGGCGCGCAGAACCTCGTGTACATGGGCTCGTTCATGCCGTACAAGAACGTCGAAACGCTCATCCGGGCGGCGGCGTCCCTCCCCGGACGCACCCTTCACCTGCTCTCCCGCATCTCCCCGACCCGCCGCGCCGAGCTCGAGTCCCTCGTCGACCCGGCGGGGGCGGCGGTCGTGTTCCACGGCG
>QFPD01000364.1 GCA_003248845.1 Microbacterium sp.
TGACCCGTATCGATCACCTCTTACGAACTCAAGGAGTTTTGGCACATGCCTCCCAAGTCACGACAGGCCGCTGCGGCGCGTAAGCCCCGCCGCAAAGACAAGAAGAACGTCGTTAACGGCCAAGCACACATCAAGAGCACCTTCAACAACACCATCGTGTCGATCACTGACCCGAGTGGCGCTGTGATCTCGTGGGCCTCCTCCGGCCAGGTCGGGTTCAAGGGCTCGCGTAAGTCCACCCCGTACGCTGCGCAGATGGCTGCTGAAGCCGCTGCTCGCCGCGCCCAGGAACACGGCCTCAAGAAGGTCGACGTCTTCGTCAAGGGCCCGGGTTCGGGTCGCGAGACCGCCATCCGCTCGCTGACCGCCGCCGGCCTGGAGGTCGGCTCGATCAACGACGTGACGCCGCAGGCCCACAACGGCTGCCGTCCGCCGAAGCGCCGCCGCGTCTGATCCTTCGACAGGCTCAGGGCCCCGTGCGGACGCCCTGAGCCTGTCGACACGCGTGTGCGGATGCCCCGGCATCCGCCGTCGTCTTACACAACTCAACACCTCATGCAATCGCACGTGTCATATAGCGGGCACGTGACGGAAAGGAACACATAGTGCTCATCGCACAGCGTCCCACTCTGACCGAGGAGAAGATCGGCGAGTTCCGCAGCCGGTTCGTCATCGAGCCGCTCGAGCCCGGCTTCGGTTACACCATCGGCAACGCGCTGCGTCGCAGCCTGCTCTCCTCGATCCCCGGGGCTGCGGTCACCAGCATCCGCATCGACGGCGTGCTGCACGAATTCAGCACCATCCCGGGCGTGAAGGAGGACGTCACCGAGATCATCCTCAACATCAAGCAGCTCGTGGTCTCGTCGGAGCGTGACGAGCCCATCACGGCGTACCTGCGCAAGACCGGTGCGGGTGAAGTCACCGCCGCCGACATCTCGGCTCCCGCGGGTGTCGAGGTGCACAACCCCGAACTCGTGATCGCGACCCTCAACGACTCGGCCCGCTTCGAGCTCGAGCTCACGATCGAGCGCGGCCGCGGCTACGTCTCGGCGACGCAGAACCGCAACGAGTACGCCGAGGCGGGGCAGATCCCGATCGACTCGATCTACTCGCCCGTGCTCAAGGTGTCGTACCGCGTCGACGCGACGCGTGCGGGTGAGCGCACCGACTTCGACAAGCTCGTGCTGGACGTCGAGGCGAAGCCGTCGATCACACCGCGCGACGCCGTCGCGTCGGCCGGTCGCACCCTGACGGAGCTGTTCGGCCTCGCTCGCGAGCTGAACGTCGAGGCCGAGGGCATCGAGATCGGCCCGGCGCCGGTCGCCGAGGTCGTCTCCGGCGAGCTGTCGATGCCCATCGAGGACCTGGACCTCTCGGTCCGTTCGTACAACTGCCTGAAGCGCGAGGGCATCAACACGGTGTCGGAGCTGGTCGCCCTCTCCGAGACGCAGCTGATGAACATCCGCAACTTCGGCCAGAAGTCGGTCGACGAGGTGCGCGACAAGCTCATCTCGCTCGGACTGTCGCTCAAGGACTCGGTGCCCGGGTTCGACGGCGCGCACTTCTACGGCGGCTACGACGACGAGACCATCTGATCGGCGCCCGACCGGTCTGCTGACACCTTTCCACTGGAGTAATTGACATGCCCAAGCCCACCAAGGGTCCCCGCCTCGGAGGCGGCCCCGCCCACGAGCGCCTGCTGCTCGCCAACCTCGCCGCCGCGCTGTACACGCACGGTGCGATCACGACGACGGAGACCAAGGCCAAGCGCCTGCGTCCCCTCGCTGAGCGCCTCATCACGTTCGCCAAGCGCGGCGACCTGCACGCCCGTCGTCGGGTGCTGTCGGTCATCGGCGACAAGGAGGTCGTGCACGTCCTCTTCGCCGAGATCGCTCCTCAGGTCGCGGAGCGCGACGGCGGTTACACGCGCATCACGAAGATCGGCAACCGCAAGGGTGACAACGCCCCCATGGCCCGCATCGAGCTCGTCCTCGAGCCCGTGACGCCGAAGAAGAAGGCGACCAAGAAGGCTGCTCCGGCCGCCGAGGCTGCGCCGGTCGTCGAGGAGGCCCCGGCCGAGGAGGCTC
>QFPD01000365.1 GCA_003248845.1 Microbacterium sp.
GATGCCGAGTTCGCTGCGGAGGGTGCGGACGTCGTCGATGATGTCCCACGTGCGCGTCTCGCGCAGGGCGAACTCGTAATGCGCGGCGTCGCTCGCGCGCACCATCCGCACGAACGCGTCGACGGCGAACGAATAGTGCTGCGCCGAGACGCCGAGCAGGCGCCGCGAGGGCGGACGGCCGAGGTAGCGCTGTTCGAGCAGCTCCACCTGCTCGACGACCTGGCGGGCATAACCGAGGAACTCGGCCCCCTCATCGGTGAGGCGCACACCTCGCGTCGAGCGGACGAGGAGCGCGCGGCCGACGCGAGCCTCGAGATCCTTCATCGCCGCCGACATCGTCGGCTGCGCGACGTACAGCACGTCGGCGGCCGCGGAGATCGATCCCTCCGCGGCGACCTCGATGAAGTAGCGGAGCTGCTGGAGGGTGAGTCCGCTCGGCGCCTGAGCCATAGCGCAAGGCTATACCTATCCATAGTTTCACCGAGTTACCCGATACCCGGGATCCGCTGCACGATGGAATCGACTCGTTTCACGTCAGGCCGACCCGCGGCCGCAGACCCACAGGAGTGGCCCCTCATGGCGGAGGACTTCGCGTTCAACATCAGCACGACCCGGTTCGACGAGGAGTACGCGCCGTCGGAGAGCTCGCGCATCACGACCAACTTCGCGAACCTCGCGCGCGGCGCGCGCCGTCAGGAGAACCTCCGCGGCGCGCTCACGATGATCGACAACCGCTTCAACGACCTCGCGGACTGGGACAACGCGGCGGGCGACCGCTACACCGTCGAACTCGACATCGTCTCGGTCGAGCTGCAGTTCGCGGCCCAGCCGCGTCACAGCGCGGATGCCGCCGACAGCGCGGACGAGAAGTTCCCGCTGCTCGAAGTCCTCGACATCCACATCGTCGACACGCGGACGGGCACCCGCACCCACGGCATCGTGGGCAACAACTTCTCGTCGTACGTCCGCGACTTCGACTTCAGTGTCGTCCTGCCCGCGGCGAACGAAGGGCGCACGGGGGCGCCTGTGCTCCCCGACGGCTTCGGAGTGCTCCACGGGGCGCTGTTCCAGAACTTCCTCGACTCCGACGCGTACCGCGGTCGGTTCCCGCAGGCACCCGTCATCTGCATCAGCGTTTCGACGAGCAAGACCTATCACCGCACGAGCAACCGCCACCCCGTGCTGGGGGTGGAGTATCAGCAGGAGGAGTACTCGCTCACCGACGAGTACTTCGCCAAGATGGGTCTGCAGGTGCGGTACTTCATGCCGCGGGGCAGTGTCGCGCCGCTCGCGTTCTACTTCCGCGGCGACCTGCTCGCGGACTACTCCGACCTGCAGCTGATCGGCACGATCAGCACGATGGAGACGTTCCAGAAGATCTACCGTCCCGAGATCTACAACGCCAACTCCGCAGCCCCCGCCGTGTACCGTCCGACGCTCGGCGCGCAGGACTTCTCGCGCACACTGATCGACTACGACCGTGAGGAGCGCAGCCGCCTCGCCGTCACCCAGGGGCGCTTCACTCAGGAGCACTTCATCGAGCCGCACCGCGACGTGCTCGAGAGCTGGCTGGCGCAGAACACGGCGCAGAACACGGTGCCGGTCGCATGAGCTCCGCCGCCGCACCCGAGCTGCTCCCCACGACGATCGTCGGGAGTCTGCCCAAACCCTCCTGGCTCGCGCAGCCCGAGGTCCTCTGGTCGCCGTGGACGTTGGAGGGCGAGGCGCTCGTGGAGGGCAAGCAGGACGCGCTGCGCGTCGCCGTGCAGGAGCAGACCCGACGCGGGATCGACATCCTCAGCGACGGCGAGCAGACCCGTCAGCACTTCGTGACGACGTTCATCGAGCATCTGAGCGGGGTCGACTTCGCGAAGCGCGAGACCGTGCGCATCCGCGACCGCTACGACGCGAGCGTTCCGACGGTCGTCGACGAGGTGCGCCGCGAGCGCCCCGTGTTCGTCGACGACGCGCGGTTCCTGCGCGAGAGCACCGATCGTCCGATCAAGTGGGCGCTGCCCGGCCCGATGACGATGGTCGACACGCTCTACGACGCGCACTACAAGAGCCGCGAGAAGCTGGCGT
>QFPD01000080.1 GCA_003248845.1 Microbacterium sp.
CAGCGCGAACGCGGTCTCGAACGCGCGCGGGTGCCCCGCGGCTTCGACGACGAGAGGAACCCTGATGCCGGCATCCGCCGCTTCCTCCGGCGTGTAGACCTCGTCTGCGCCGAGCTCGCGCGCGCGGTCGAGCTTCGAGCGGACCCCATCGATGCCGATCACGCGCCCGTAGCCGAGAGACGCCGCAGTCAGGAGTGCTGCCATGCCGACGCCGCCGAGACCGACGATCGCGATGTCATCGCCGTCCTTCGCCGCTCCCGCATTGACCACGGCGCCACCGCCTGTGAGAACGGCGCAGCCGAGTACGGCGGCGACCTCCGGCGGAACGTCTGCGCCGACCACGACGGCGGAGCGGCGGTCGACGACGGCGTGAGTCGCGAATCCGGAGACGCCGAGGTGATGGAAGACCCCGGTGCCGTCGCCGGCGAAGCGCAGCCTCGACCCGCCCGACATGAGCTCTCCGGCGCCGTTCGCGGCCGTTCCGGGCACGCACGGCATGACGCCGCCCGTGCGGCATCCGTCGCACTCACCGCACCGAGGCAGGAACGCCATGACGACGCGGTCGCCGACGGAGAAGCCGTCCTGCGCGGCTCGCGCGCCGACCTGCTCGACGATCCCGGCCGCCTCGTGCCCGAGGAGCATCGGAATCGGCCGCACGCGGTTGCCGTCGACGACCGAGAGATCGGAGTGGCAGATGCCGGCCGCCTCGATGCGCACGAGGATCTCGTCTGTGCGCGGGTCGGCGAGATCGAGCACCCGGATCTCCAGCGGAGCGGAGTCGCGGTAGGGACGGGTGGCGCCGATCTCGGTGAGGACGGCTCCGCGGATGGATGTGGTCATGTGTCTTCCGCCCATCATCTTCGGCATCATCGGTGGCGCCTGAACGATCGTATCGACTGTGGAATACTTCGAGGTCAGTTCGCAGACCTGGAGGCCCGGCGTGAGCACCCCCGATGTCGTCGACATCCTGCTCGAGATCTTCACCTGGGTGGGATTCGGCGGCGCCGTCGCGCTCGCGATCGCCGCTGTCGTGATGTGGGCGGTCGATGGCACCTGGCTCTCCGCCGAGGCCATCGTCGATCGGGAGGACGACACCACCGCGGGGGAGCCGATGACGGTCGTGCGCTGGTACGACGCCGACGGCGATGCCAATCGCGCCGTGGCGAGCCCGGACGAGGCGGCGGAGCTGACGGGGCGGGACGTGGCATCCATCTGGTACCGCCACGGATGGACGGGCCGCATGCGGCTGACGAGGCGCCCGCCGGGACTCCGTCGGGTGATCTGGAGCGCCGGCGGCATGCTCGCTCTCGGCATCCTCTCGGTCGCGGCGAGCATCGTCCTGTATTTCTTGCGCGGCTGATGTTTCTCGCGGAGCTGATTGCTAGCTAAGCTAGCGATATGACCGCACCCAGGGATGTGCCCACCCGCTGGCTCCGCATCGGAATCCCGGTGCTGCTCGTACTGATCTGGCTCGTCGGCGGATCGATCGGCGGACCCTACTTCGGCAAGGTCGACGAGGTCGCGACGAACGATCAGTCGAGCTTCCTGCCGTCATCCGCCGAGGCGACGCAGGTGCAGGAGCGCCTGGCCGACTTCACCGGCGGCGACACGATCCCCGCTGCCGTCGTCGTCACGGGAGATGGTGCACTCACCGAGGCCCAGCTGTCGGACATCGACGAGCTCGCGACGTCGATCGGCGCGGTGGCGGGCGTAGGGGAGATCTCGCCCGCGCTGCCCTCAGACGACGGCGAGGCCGTGCAGCTGTTCGTGCCCATCGACTCGTCCGGAGACGTCGGCGAGACCGTCGCCGCCGTGCGTGAAGTCATCGCCGATGATCTGCCGGCGGGACTGGATGCCTGGGTCACGGGCCCCGCGGGTTTCACGGCCGACCTCGTCGCAGGGTTCCTCGGCATCGACGGGCTCCTGCTCGGCGTCGCGCTCGGCGCCGTCTTCATCATCCTCGTGATCGTCTACCGCTCGCCGCTGCTGCCGATCCTCGTGCTCCTCACCTCGACATTCGCGCTGTGCGTCGCGTTGCTGACCGTCTGGTGGCTCGCGAAGGCCGGCGTGTTCGTCCTGAACGGCCAGGTCCAGGGCATCCTCTTCATCCTCGTCATCGGTGCGGCGACCGACTACGCGCTTCTCTACGTCGCCCGCTTCCGCGAGGCGATCGGTCGCGGTGAGGCACGCTGGAAGGCGACGACATCCGCCTGGCGCGGCGCGTTCGAACCCATCCTCGCATCGGGCGGAACCGTCATCGCAGGCCTGCTGTGCCTCCTGCTCAGCGACCTGGCGACCAATCGCGCGCTCGGGCCGATCGCCTCGATCGGCATCGTCTTCGCGGTGCTGTCGGCGCTGACCTTCCTGCCCGCGCTTCTGGCTCTCACCGGGCGGGCGGCCTTCTGGCCGTTCATTCCGAAGCCCGGTGCGCGCACCGACCCCGGCGATGCCGCGGAAGCGCTCGTCACCGACCCGCACGCGCCGGTGAAGGGCTTCTGGTCGCGCCAGGCGCGCCTCATCGCGCGCCACGCGCGCCCGGTCTGGATCGTGACGACGGTCGTGCTGATCGCGGCCGCGGCCGGCGTGCTGCAGCTGAAGGCCGACGGTGTGCCGCAGTCCGACCTCGTGCTGGGCGCGTCCGAGGCGCGCGACGGTCAGGACGTTCTCGCGCAGCACTTCGCGGCCGGTTCCGGCATCCCCGCGTACGTCATCGTGCCGGAGGACCGCGTCGCCGACGCCGTGCAGGTGCTGACGGATGCCGAGGGCATCGACAGCATCGCGGCGGTGTCTCAGGACGCGGCATCCGGCCAGATCGGCGTCGCGCTCGACGGCGGCGACGTCGTCTACACGGTGGCGGGCCCGCCGCAGGCGTCTGGAGCTCCGGCGCCCACGCCCACGGTGGCGGGCGGCGACGTGCTGCTCGTTGCGACCCTCACCGACGAGGCGGACTCTCTCGCCGCTGAGGATGCCGTGCGGAGCCTGCGCACGGCGCTCGCCGACGAGCTCGGCGCCGGGACCACGTTCGTGGGCGGCCCCACCGCGATCGACCTCGACACGAACGATACGTCGATCCGCGACCGCACGGTGATCATCCCGGTGATCCTCGTCGTGATCCTCGTCATCCTCATGCTGCTGCTGCGGGCCGTCGTCGCGCCGCTGCTGCTCATCGCGAGCGTGATCCTCTCGTTCGGCTCGGCCTTGGGGGTGAGCGCGCTCATCTTCAACCACGTCTTCGACTTCCCCGGCGCCGATCCGGCGGTGCCGCTGTACGGGTTCGTCTTCCTCGTGGCGCTCGGCGTCGACTACAACATCTTCTTGATGTCGCGCGTGCGTGAGGAGTCGCTGCGCCATGGCACGCGTCCCGGCATCCTGCGCGGCCTCGTCGCGACGGGCGGTGTCATCACGTCGGCCGGCCTCGTGCTCGCGGCGACATTCGCGGCGCTCGGGGTCATCCCGATCCTGTTCCTTGCGCAACTGGCTTTCATCGTCGCCTTCGGCGTGCTGCTCGACACGTTCGTCGTGCGGTCGCTCCTCGTTCCCGCCGCGGCGTACGACCGGGGTCGGGTGATCTGGTGGCCGTCGACGCTCTCGAGGTCGGATGCCGCCGCGATTCCCGTCGAGACGATGACGCGGGCCGAGTACCGGGCTAGCCTCGAAGAATGACCAGGGCACTCTTCATCGTCGACGTGCAGAACGACTTCACCGAGGGAGGTGCGCTCGGCGTCGCCGGGGGAGACGCGGTCGCCACGGGCATCACGGCGCATCTCGCCGCGCACGCGGGGGACTATGCCGTCATCGTCGCCTCGCGCGACTGGCACGACCCGGACTCCGACAACGGCGGGCACATCGCTCTCGAGGGCGAGCCCGACTTCGTCGGCACGTGGCCCGTGCACTGCGTCGCGGGCACCGAGGGCGCCGAGTACGACCCCGGTCTGGACACCTCCGCGGTGACCGTCCACGTGATCAAGGGGCAGGGGAAGCCCGCCTATTCCCTGTACGAGGGCACGACGGACGCCGGTGAGCCGGTCGCCGCGCTGCTGTCCGCCCACGGGGTCACCGAGGTCGACGTCACGGGGATCGCCACCGACCACTGCGTCAGAGCGTCGGCGCTGGATGCCATCGAGCACGGCATCCACGTGCGGGTGCTCACCGGTCTCGTCGCCGGCGTCGCGCCGGAGTCGTCCGAGGCGGCACTCGCCGAGCTCGCGCACGCCGGCGCCGAACTGGTGGATGCCGCATGAGCGCCCCGGCTGGCTGGTACCCCGATCCCTCCGACCCGACGCGTCAGCGCTGGTGGGACGGCGCCCGCTGGGCGGCTCCCGCTGCTCCGGTGGCGCCCGCGCCTCAGGTCGCGGCATCGGGTGCGGCACCGGTCGCGGTGGACACGAACACCGTCTGGGTGTGGCTCGCAATCGTGATGTCCGTGCTGCCGATCGGCGTCCTGTTCCTGATCGACTGGGACGGGTATCTCGTCGCGCTGTCGCAGGTGACGAGCGGTTTCAACCCCACGGCGGACCTTCTGCAGTGGGAGGCGCACGTCTTCGCCGTGTCGGCGCTCAGCTGGATCGCGATGGCCGCGTTCATCCTGTTCTCGTGGCTCGACTGGCGCGAGCTGCGGCGCCGCGGCGTCGCCGCCCCGTTCCACTGGGCGTGGTCGTTCTTCGCCCTCGTCAACGGGGGTCTCGCCGCTTACATGATCGGGCGCGCCGTCGTGCTGAAGCGCCGGACGGTGTCGGGCGGCTGGCCGCCGCTGTGGGTCTGGATCGGTACGACCGCGCTGGGCTTCGTCATCGGGATCGTCTGGATGATCGGATTCCTCTCGAAGCTCTTCACCGTCGTCGGCGGGATGGCCGCCTGAATCGGCGAGGCCCTCGCCCGCCTCGGCGGCGCTTCGCACCGCCACCCGTCGTGCAGTGGGGGCTGTTCGCCTTACAGGTGTGGGGCGTCATCCTCGTCATCGCTGCAACCGTGCTGCGCGTCCACCTCGCGGCGCTCATCATGGCCGTCGTCCTGCTGATCGTGAGCGTGCTGCGTGTGTGGGCCGAGCCGGGGCGCACGACGCGATGGTTCGTCTGGATCTCGCCCGTGGTGTTGGCGGTCGCCGTGATCGTCTGGCTCGCCGCAGGCTGAACCGGACGCTCGGGCTCACGAGGGCGTGGGATACCTCCGCCGAAGGATGAGGCGCTGGACGAGCGTCCACGTGACCGTTGTGAGCAGGTACAGGCCGGCGGCGAGCGGCACGAAGACTGCGACGAAGGCGGTCGCGAACTGCAGGACACCCAGCAAACCCACCGGGGCGGCCGGGATGCCGGAGACATCCGACGCCTCCGGCTTCGGGGGGCGGAAGAGCCTCCGGGTGAGCTCGCCGACGAGGGCGATGGCGAGTACGAGGCATCCGGTCACGATCCAGGTCGCGGGGTCCGCCGTGCCTGCGCGCACGGCGCCGACGAGGCTTGTGTCGAGCGGTACACCGAAGAGGTTCTGCGCGAGCAGCTCGTTCGCGTGGCCGCCGATCACCGGGTGCAGGAACACCGAGTACAGCAGCCCGACGATCGGGGCTTGGAGGAGCAGCGGCAGGCACCCCGCGAACGGTGACGCACCTTCGGCGCGATAGAGCTCCATCGTCGCGCGCTGAAGGCGTTCGCGGTCGCCACGGTGCCGCTTCTGCAGCTCGCGCAGGCGCGGGGCGAGCCGCGCGCGGGTCTGCTCGGCCTTCGCCTGGGCGACGCCGGCCGGGATGAGGGCCGCGCGCGCGAGAAGCGTGACGAGTACGACGGCGAGGGCGCCGGCGAGGGCGCCGGCGAGGGCGCCGGTTGCGGGGGTGAGGAGTGAGATCAGGGCCATCAGGCCGGTGGAGGTGAGGTCGAGAAGGGCCGAGAAGACGGGCAGGGTCGAGAGGTCCACGGGGCATCCATTCGTCGGAGCGATCAGGTCGGCTGATCGGCCGCGAGGGATGCCGGGGCTCTGCCCGGCGGATCGACGCTACGCGGCCGCGAGCACTCGACCGGGACCGCGGCGACGGACATGCCCCGCCGCGTCGGGATCGCTCTGCGCGAGCGGTGCGCGCAGCTCGGAGCAGCGCGTCGGATGGGAGGCGGCGCCACGCGGGTGGGCGGGCGCGGCGTCGGCGACGACCGCGACGAGGAGCGCCGCCAGAGCGAGAGCGACGACGGCCACGACAGTCAAGGAGCCGCTCGCCGTGGGATCGGCCAGCGCGAGAAGGCCGGTCGCGGCGAGCAGCGCGCGCAGGATGCCGGCGATGATGTCGATCATGCTGCCTCCCGTTCTGCGACGCGGCGTCGTGCTCTTCTGGAGATCAGCGTACCCGGGCCGCGTCGGGACGACGTAGGTGCGCGTGCATCTCTCGTCGACGAGCTCGTCGATCGCGGCTGATCGCCACCCGCCCGCAGGAGGAATCGCGTCACCCGGTGCCTGCGTAGCTTGCTAGGCTGAAACCGCCCCTATAGCTCAGTTGGTTAGAGCAACGGACTTCAACATCACAATGGAGCGCCGGCGTCGAAATACGCCGGATGACCGCCGCTATATGCTGGGACGCCCTGAGAGCCCGAGGTACTCGTCACGACCGCACCGGTTGTGGCAGTGACAATCCGAGGGATTGGGTAATCAGCAGGTAACCGCAAGGGAACCTCAGAGACTACACGCGGCGCACCTGACCGGCCCGGCCGAAGGTGAAGATATAGTCCAGACTGCAAGCCGGGTCATCCGTCCGGTGGCTGGGGAAAGCCCAGTGCAGCAGGTTAATCCGTGGGTCCAGGGTTCGAGCCCCTGTGGGGGCACCGCTGCAGGAATGTCCGATGTTGCCGATAGGACTTTCCCTATGGAGTGGACCGCGGAAGCAGGCAAGCGCTGCGCGACTTGCGGTTTGACCAAGGCGTGCACCGAGTTCAACCGCAAGCGCTCACGTCGTGACGGACTCCAAGAAACCTGCCGAGACTGCAATCGGGCGGCATCGCGTCGCTACTACGCAGAGAACCGTGAGCGACACATCCAGACGATCGTGGCACGAACTGCGAAGCGCCGACGCGAAGCGAAGACATTTCTCGCCGTCTATCTCAATGATCATCCGTGCGTCGACTGCGGACTTCGAGATCTCCGCGTTCTTGATTTCGATCACCGACCGGACTCGCTCAAACGCAAAGACGTCATGCAAATGGTGAAGGAGGGCTTCGGGATCGCTGCGATCATCGAGGAGATCGCCAGATGTGATGTGCGATGCCGAAATTGTCACGCCATCGTCACGCTGGAGCGTCGCCCAGACAATTGGCGTTCGCAAGCGATGTGCGCGCTTCATGACCCGGGCTGACCTCGATCTGAAGCCAGACCTCTGACCGGACACGGGAATCGTCGAGATCGCCTTGCACGCCCGCTATCCGAGCCGCTCCAACGACGCGGTGCGACCGCCGGCACCCCCGCGCCGACGGCCGCACCGTCTCTTGATCCCCTTGTCCCGAGGGGAGGAGTCCCCCGAGGGGGAGTCGTGATCAGTTGGTGGGCATGAGCACCGTGTCGATCAGGTACACGGTCGCGTTGGCGGTCTGCACGCCACCGCAGATGACCTTGGCGCCGTTGACCATCAGGTTGTCGCCCGAACCGGTGACGTCGACCTCGCCGCCCTCGACGGTCTTGTGCATGCCCGTGACCTCCGACGGGGTCAGCTGGCCGGGGACCACGTGGTACGTGAGGATCTTCGTGAGCGTCGCGCTGTCGGTCTTGAGCGAGTCGATCGTCGCGGCGTCGATCTTGCCGAACGCGTCGTCGACCGGTGCGAACACCGTGAACTCGCTGCCGTTCAGGGTGTCGACGAGGTTCACGTCGGGGTTCAGCTGGCCGCTGACCGCGGCGGTG
>QFPD01000366.1 GCA_003248845.1 Microbacterium sp.
GCGACGACGAGCTCACCGCGGCCCTGGCATCCATCTGGGGCGCGCGCGACGACCGCTACTCCGAAGAGCGGGCGAGCCTCACGCCCGAACTGCGCGCCGCCCGCCCGCGCATCGAGATGAGCTACATCGGCGGCTGACGCCGCGCGAGGCCGTGGCGGTCAGAGCCCGACCCACTCCGAAACGCCGTCGTCGTAGTGCTGGCGCTTCCAGATCGGCACACCGCGCTTGATCTCCTCGACGAGCAGCTCACACGCAGCGAACGCCTCGGCCCGGTGGCCCGCCGACGCCGCCGCGTACAACGCGACGTCGCCGACGTGGAGGTCGCCGATGCGGTGCGCGGCGGCGACGAGGCATCCGGTCTGCTCGTGCACTCGGGCGACGATGTCGGCGAGGAAGCGCTCCGCGTCGGGATGTGCTCGGTAGTCGAGCGCACGGACGGAACGCCCTCCGTCGTGGTCGCGCACGACACCGCAGAAGATCGCGATGGCGCCGTGGGCGTCCGATTCCACCGCCGCGCGCACGGCCGCCTCGTCAATGCGGCCGTCGACGACGATCGCGTGAGTGCTCACGACGGCGCCCCCTCGAGCGCGCCCGCCTCCACCGCGCCGCCGAGATCCGCATAGGCACGGATGCCGCCGGCGAGGTAGACCGCCTCGAACCCGCGCCCCCGCAGCACCCGCGCGGCGCGCTGCGACCGCGGGCCCTGCGCGCAGTAGACGAGGATCGCCGCGTCCCCGCCTCCGGGAGCGGGGTCCGCTCCGGCGAGGAGGCGAGGAAGCGGGAGCAGCTCGCCCCCGGGGATGCGCTGAAGCGCCGCCTCATCCGGCTCGCGCACGTCGAGCAAACGCACCGCCTCGCCCGCGCGGAGCCGGCGGAGGAGCTCGGAGGCGGACACGACCGCCGCCTCATCGACGCTGCCCCCGGAGGTGCCGGGGGCGTCGGGGGTGCAGGCGTCCGCGGCATCCGTCAGCGTCGTCACCGGGGCGCGCGTCTCGTCGACGGCGTACGCGATCTCGCGCGTACGCGCGGTGAGGGCGTCGTAGAACAGCACCCGTCCGAGGAGGGGCTCGCCGATCCCGGTGATGAGCTTGATCGCCTCCGTCGCCAGGAACGAACCGACCGCGGTGCACAGACTCGGCAGCACTCCGCCGATCTCGCAGGAGAGCACTTCGTCGTCGGGCGGCGGCGCCGCGAAGAGATCGCGGTACCCCGGGCCGTGCCCCGGCCACGAGACACCGACCTGGCCCTGGAACCGCAGGATCGACCCCCAGACGAGCGGGACGCCGGCGAGCTCCGCGGCGTCGGAGGCGAGGTAGCGGGTCGCGAAGTTGTCGCTGCCGTCGATGAGCAGATCGTACGACGACAGGATGCCGGGGAGCGACGCACTCGTCGCACGCACCCGGTGGACGTCGACCGCGATGTCGGGGTCGATGGCGCGGATGGTGTCGCGGAGCGAGTCGACCTTCGCGCGACCGATGTCGGCGACGCCGTGGCTGAGCTGACGGTGCAGGTTCGAGAGCTCGACACCGTCGTCGTCGATGACGCCGACCGTGCCGACTCCGGCCGCCGCGAGGAGCGGCGCGACGGCACTGCCGAGCCCGCCCGCGCCGATCACGAGCACGCGCGCCGCCCCGAGACGGCGCTGGGCGGCCTCGCCGAAGCCGGGCAGGGCCAGCTGACGGCTGTAGCGGGAGATGCGGGCGGGGTCGAGCGCCGGCCCGGGCTCGACGAGCGGGTTCATGGGTCACAGACTACGATGACAGCCATGCCGATCGTGACGGTGCGCTACTTCGCCGCAGCATCCGAAGCCGCCGGGCGCGAAGAGGAGGAACTCACCGTCGACGCGGACGCGACCATCGGCACCCTGAGCTCCGAGCTGCTGCGCCGCTACGGCGACCCCATGGCGCGGGTGCTGCGGTCGGGCTCGTTCCTCGTCGACGGCGTCGCCCGGCGGGATGCCGCGCACCGCGTCGGCCGCCGGGTCGACGTCCTGCCGCCCTTCGCCGGCGGGTGACGACGTGACCACGACGCCCACTCCCACCGAGCGCGCCCACGCCGTCGCGGCGCTCCTCGG
>QFPD01000081.1 GCA_003248845.1 Microbacterium sp.
GTCATGGGGCGCCCGGGCGTCGCCGCGTTCTTCGGAGCGGCGGAGACCGAGGACATGAGCGACCCGCTCCCCCAGGCCCTCACCCTCACGGCGATCGTGATCACGTTCGCTGTCTCGGCCTTCCTCCTCGCCCTCATCTACCGCTCCTGGCAGCTCGGTCAAGCCGACACCGTCCACGACGACGAAGAGGACATCGCGCTGCGTGACCGTGGTGCGGTCGAAGAAGACCAGATGGATGACGAGACGTCGATCGAGAACGAAGACGACGACGCCACGACCGACTTCATCGGAACGGACACCGCTCCCATCACCGTGCTGCATCACCGCGACTTCGAGGCGATCCGCGACGACGCCCCGTCTGACCACCCACGACCGGGCGGGGGTGATGCGTCATGAGCTCGCTCGTCCCCCTGCTCGTCACGCTGCCGCTTCTCGGCGCCGGCGTCGCGCTGATCTTCGGCCGCCGCCGCCGCGTGCAGGTCGGCGTGTCGATCGTGACGCTCACTCTGACTCTCGTCATCGCGTCGGTGCTGCTGTACGCGGTGGACTCGACGGGGCAGGCGCTCGCCGTGTCGGTCGGCGGCTGGCCGATTCCCTTCGGCATCATCCTCTACGTCGATCGCCTGGCGGCGCTCCTCGTCGTGGTCTCGTCGATCGTCCTCCTCGCCGTTCTCTTGTTCTCGGTCGGGCAGGGTGCGGCGGACGGCGATGACGACACTCCGGTCACGATCTTCCACCCGTCGTACCTGATCCTCGCGGCGGGCATCTTCAACGCATTCATCGCGGGCGACCTCTTCAACCTGTACGTCGGGTTCGAGATCCTGCTCGTCGCGTCCTACGTGCTCATCACCCTCGGGTCGACCGAGTCGCGCATCCGCACGGGCGTCGTCTACATCGTCGTCTCGCTCGTGTCGTCGATCCTCTTCCTCGCCGCGATCGCCGCGATCTACGGCGCGCTCGGCACGGTGAACATCGCGCAGCTCGCGGAGCGGATGAGCGAGCTGCCCGATGCCACCCAGCTCGTCCTCCACCTCATGCTGCTGCTCGCCTTCAGCATCAAGGCCGCCGTCTTTCCGCTGTCGTTCTGGCTGCCCGACTCCTACCCGACCGCGCCCGCGCCCGTCACCGCCGTGTTCGCGGGCCTTCTGACCAAGGTCGGCGTCTATGCGATGATCCGCACCGAGACGCAGATCTTCCGCGACAACGATGTCAACACGCTGCTCCTCGTCGTCGCGCTCGCGACGATGATCGTGGGGGTGCTCGGTGCGCTCGCGCAGGCGGAGCTCAAACGCATCCTGTCGTTCACGCTCGTCAGCCACGTCGGCTATCTCGTGTTCGGCCTCGCGATCGCGACTCCCGTGGCCCTCGGCGCGACGATCTACTACATGGTCCACCACATCATCGTGCAGACCACGCTGTTCCTCGCGGTCGGGCTCGTCGAACGCCGGGCCGGGTCGACCTCGATCCTGAAGGTGAAAGGACTCATGAAGGCGGCGCCCGTGATCGCCGTCCTCTACTTCATCCCCGCGATCAACCTCGGCGGGCTCCCGCCGTTCTCCGGCTTCATCGGCAAGTTCGCCCTCTTCGACGCGGCCGCTCAGGTCGGCACGCCGCTGATGTACGTGCTCATCGTCGGCGGCATCATCACGTCTCTGCTGACGCTGTACACGCTCATGCGCGCGTGGAACCTGGCGTTCTGGCGCGAGGACGAGGACCACACGGAGGAGACCGGCGTCGTCGAGCGCATCGAGTACCTCGGCGCCGCGCCCGCCGCCGACGACCAGAGCGCCCGCCGCGTTATTCCGCGCATCATGACCGCGACGACCGCCGGAATGGTCGCCGTCACCGTCGCGCTGACGCTCTTCGCGGGCCCGCTGTACGCGCTCTGCGCGAACATCGGCGACGCGCTGTTGACGCCCGTGACCCTCGTCCAGCTCGAGCAGGAGGCCGGCCGATGAGCCCGACGGCGAAGGCGGTCGCGGCATCCGTCTGGCGGCAGCTGCCGTTCTTCCTGTGGCTCATCGCGCTGTGGATGCTGCTGTGGGGGCAGTTCACGGTGCTCGCAGCGCTCACGGGTTTCGTCGTGGCCGTGTTCGTCACGCGCGTCTTCCGGCTGCCCCCCGTCGAGCTGTCCGGACGCGTGAACCTCTGGTACGGCGCGGTGTTCATCGTGATGTTCTGCCTCGCCCTCGTGCGCGGCTCGCTCCTGGTCGCGTGGCAGACCCTCAACCCGATGCGCTATCCGGGGACGGCCGTCATCGCCGTGCCGCTGCGCACCGACGACGACCTGATCATGGCGCACGTGGGGGTGACCGCATCGCTCATTCCCGGTTCGCTCATCATCGACGTCGACCGGGATCGCCGCATCCTCTACCTGCACGTGATCGGCGTCTCCTCCGACCGGGATGTCGATCATCAGCGTCGCGCCGTGCAGGGCTGGGAGGCGCGGATCGTCCGCGCCGTCGGCTCGCGCGCGCAGCTCGAGGCGATCCGCGGGAGCGGCGCGATGTCGCCGCGCGAGGGAGGTGCCGGCTGGTGAGCATCCTCATCGTCCTGATCTATGCCGTGCTCGGTATATCCGGCTTGCTGACACTGTGGCGGATCGTCTTCGGTCCGTCGATCCTCGACCGGGCCGTGGCATCCGACGTGCTGCTGACCCTCATCATGTGCACTCTCGGGGCGGACATGGTGATCAACCACCACACGCGGAGCCTGCCGGCCCTCCTCGTGATCGCCGCCGTCGGCGTGTTCGGGTCGATCGCGATCGCGCGTTTCGTCGCGAGAAGGGACAACACCGACCGATGAACGAGATCCTCGACGTGGTCGCGCTCGTCCTTGTGCTGATCGGGGCGCTGCTGTGCCTCACGGCATCCATCGGCCTGCTGCGCTTCCATGACGTGCCCACTCGCCTGCACGCGGCGACGAAGCCGCAGGTGCTCGGCTTCATCCTCATCTGCATCGCGGTGGCGCTCGCTCTGCGGGCATGGCCGGTGGTCGCGTTCCTCGTCCCCGTCGTCATCATCCAGCTCGCCACCGCCCCGCTGTCGGCGCACATGGTCGGGCGCCAGGCGTACCGCAACGGCACGATCGACGAGCGTTCGCTCTACGTCGACGAACTCGCCGAGGCGCGGCGCACCCCGCCCGCCGCGGGCGGCTGAGCCGCAGCCGCTCGGCGGTCGCCGCGCCGCGGGGTTCACAACTTCGGAGATTCGCCGTCGGGAGAGTGGATCTCGCCCGCCCGCGGTGTCGCGGGCCGGATTCTCCGAGGTCATGAACACGGGGTCGGTCGCCGGGTTGGGTGTTCACAATTCAGTCTGCCCGTGGCATCCACCGCCCCGCTTCAGCGGAATCGCGCAGGCGCGGGCGCGGCGCGCTCGCGCGCAGACTGAATTCCGTACCGGCGGAGCCCCCGAGGATGCGCGAGCGAGCGCCCGCACTCGAGCGAGACCGCACGACAGCACCGCTGCTCCCGCTTGAGACGTGCTGTCGTGCGTTCTCGAGGGGTGACGACGGGCAGACCACGCGCGGGCCGGGGTCAGGGGGCGAGGGAGGGGGTGCGGCGGATGCCGAACTCGTGCTGAAGCGCGCTCCGCGCGGCGAACCAGCCCGACTGACCGTGCACGCCCGGGCCGGGCACGGTCGACGCCCCGCAGAGGTAGACGCCGCGCATCGGCGTGCGCCACGGGTCGAGGCTGAGCACGGGCCGGGCGAGGAGCTGCCGGAGCGTCGCCGCTCCCGCGGCGATGTCGCCGCCGATGTAGTTGGGGTTGTCGGCCTCGAGCTGCGCGGCCGAGGTCGCGCGCGACGCGATCACGAGATCGCGGAAGCCGGGGGCGTACTGCTCAATGACGCGCGTCACCGCCTCGGTCTGGTCGAGCGTCGACCCTGCCGGCACATGCGTGTACGTCCAGAGCGCGTGCGCGTCGCCGGGCGCGCGGCTCGGGTCGAAGCGCGACGGCTGCGAGACGAGCACATAGGGGGATGCCGCGTGCCGCCCCGCGAGCACCGCCCGCTCCGACGCGGCGATCTGCGCACGGGTGCCGCCGAGGTGGACGGTCCCGGCATCCCGCACCCGCTCATCGGCCCACGGCACCGGGCCGGACAGCGCGAACTGCACCTTCGCGGCGCCGCTGCCGTAGCGGAACCGCTCGAGCCGCCGCCGATATCCGGCTGGCGTCCGCGCCCCCGCGAGGCGGATGAGGGCGCGCGGCGTGACGTCGAGCACGACCGCCCGCGCGGTGAGCTCGTCGAGCGACGCGACCTCGTGATCCGTGACGATCTCGCCGCCGTGCGCGACGAGGTCGACGGCGAGCGCGTCGGAGATCGCCTGCGAGCCGCCGAGCGGGATCGGCCAACCGCCAGCGTGCGCATGGGTCTGCAGGGCGAGTCCGGCCGCCGCCCCGACGAGGCTCGGCTGACGCACGATCGCGTGCGCGGCGACACCCGTGATCATCGCCGGGCCGACGTCACCCGTGAACCCGGCGTTCCACAGCGGGCTGCCCTGTGCGAGGGCGCGGATGCCGAAGCGGGCCGTGACGAACGGATGCGGTGGCACCCGCAGGAGCGTCGACCCCGTGAACCGGGCGACCTCGGGTGCGTGCGCGGCGAGCGGGGCGATGAGGCGGCGGTAGGCGGCGCCGTCGCGTCCGAGGCCTTCGACGGTGCGGTCGAGGTCGCGGTAGGCGATGCCCGAGCCGCGGCCCGACCCCGAGCCGTCGCCACGGAGGAGCGGGTGCGCGAACGAGATCTCCGGCGTCACGAACTCCACCCGCTTCGTCAGCCCGAACGCGCGGAAGAACGGTGACGCGACGGCGAGTGGATGCACGGCCGAGCAGGTGTCATGCCAGAAGCCGGATGCCACCGACTCGCGTGTCGAGGCCCCGCCCCCCGCCTGCGGCATCCGCTCGTACACGCGGACGCGCAACCCGGCCCGGGCGAGGGTGACGGCGGCGGCGAGTCCGTTCGGACCCGACCCGACGACCTCGACATCCGTCATGCGCCGTCGTCTCCCCGGTCAACCTGGTGGCCCGCCTCGCCCCCGCCGGCGCCGTCCGTCGCCGCGGTGACTTCCGCGCCGGCGTCCGCGTCCGGCTGACCCTGGGGCGGGTGCGGCACCGCCGGCCGAGCGGTCTCGTCGCCGGCATCGCGCTCACGGCGCCGTCCTTCGGAGAGGAAGCGCAGGCGGCGCAAGGTCTCCCGGTTGCGCTGGCGCAGCACTGGCGCCCAGATGAATCGGGGCAGGCGGCGCGCGACGCCGGCGACGGGCTCCTCGCCCATCCGCACGATGCAACCGTCGCCGCTCGGCTTGGTCTCGATCACGACGACGGCCCGCCCGAGAGGCCCCGCTTTCGCCCGCAGCCGCACGCGGTGCGGCGGGTTCCATTCGACCATCTGGGTGTCGTCGTCGAAGAGCACCGGCCAGGCGCCGAGCGAGTGGTGCAGGTGGGCACCCTCGGCCGGCCACTCGGTGTCGACGGCGCGCATGCGAGATGCTCCGACGACCCAGGCCGGGTAGAGCCATCCGTCGCCGAGCACGGCGAAGACGTCGTCGGGGGCGCAGTCGAACGCAAGGGCACGGGATGTCGCCATCGGAGGCCTCCTCCATCGGGGGTCGCTCTCGATGGTAGGCGAGACCTCCGACGCCGTCGCGGGGTTGACATCGGATGCCTCGGACACCGCTCGCGCGCGACGCCTATCCGCCGCGAGCGCGCCGCTTGTCGCCGAGTGCGCCGCTTACCTGCGGGGAACAGGGGGTGCGTTCGATGCGAAGCAGCGCACTCGAAGCGGCGGCCGCCGCTCGTCGCTCAGTCGGCGCGAATGAGGTCGGGGTGCGCGGCGAGGAGGTCCCGCTGCTCGGTCCACGACAGACCCGCGATGCTGAGGACGACGCGGACGACGGTGGCCGCGGCATCCGTCGTCGTCAGGCGTAGCTCGCGCAGCGTCGCCCGCGCCGTCTCTTCGATGAGGAAGGCGAGAAGGTCGGGCGGCACGTCGCCGCGGAACGCCCCCGAGGCGACGCCGTCGTTGGCGAGATCGCGCAGCCGCCGGCGCAACGGGGTGAGGGCGCGGATGGTCACGGCGACGTGGGCGTCGTCGAGCGCGATGTTCGCCGCGGCCCGCACGGCGGATGCCTCGTGCCACAGCCGCGCCGCCATGCGCGCCAGCGCGACGCGCGGGTCGGGGTCGGCGACGTCCTCGGCGATCGCGTTGAAGCGGCCCGCGCCGATCGTGATCACCTCGTGCAGCAGGCTGTCGCGGTCGGAGAAGTGGCCGTACAGCGCGCGGCGAGAGAGCCCCGCGGCGTGCGCGATCGTGTCGAGGGACGCGTTCGGGTCGGTGGAGAGCACCGCCTGAGCCGCGACGAGCAGGGCCGCCCGGTTGGCGGTCGCGTCGCGCCGGCGTCGCGGTGCGGAGGAGATCGTCGAGGCCATGGCATCCCTCACATGAGCTTCGTCGAGGCCATCGCGTCGACGAGGCCCCGGTTGAACGAGATGAGCGGGCGTCGGAGCACGAGCCCGAGCAGCAGCGCGGGCAGCGCGAATGCGGCGAGGAGGCCGAGCGCCGTCCAGAAGTCGGCGCCGTACGTCCCGGCGATGGCCGATCGGATCGCGGAGATCGCGTGCGTGGCCGGCAGGAACGGGCTGACGCCCTGGAACCACGGCGGCAGCAGCTGGAGCGGGTACGCGCCGCCCGACCCGGAGATCTGGATCACGAGCAGCAGCACCGCGAGGGCCTTGCCAGCGTTGCCGAAGGCGACGACGAACGTGTAGACGATGAGCGTGAAGACGAGCGAGGTCACCCATCCCGCGACGAACAGCAGGAACGGGTGCGCGGGCTCGATGCGCACGAACAGGATGAGCCCGAGGATCACGAGCGTCGACTGGGCGAGCGCCGTCGCCGCGTAGATCCCGAAGCGACCGAGGTACTTCTGCGTCAGCGACAGCTCGGGCTCGCCCGGCAGCGTGTCGCGGTCGACGTCGACGCGGATCGCGACGGTCATCAGGAGCGCGCCGACCCACAGAGCGAGCACGATGTACAGCGGGGCCATGCCCGCGCCGAAGCTCACGACCGGGAAGACCTCGACGCGGTCGACGCGCACCGGTGCGGCCAGAGACGTGGCGAGCACGCTCGGGTCGGAGCCGACGATCTCGCTGAGACCCTGCAGATCCCCCGTCTGCGCGGCGCGGCCGACGGCCTGCTGCACCGCGTCGAACTTCGCGGCCGCGTCGGTGAGTGCCGTGCTCAGGCGCGCGGTCACCGCCTGGGCGCCTTGAAGCGTGCCGACGATGGAGTCGGATGCCCCGGCAAGGCCCGAGGCCGCCTGGTCGAGGTCGCCGCGCACCGTCGCGATGTCGTCGTCGATGACGGAGAGGGTCGAGCCCAAGGCATCCAACTGCGGCTTCAGGGTTCCGGTGTAGGAGTCCTTCGCCTGCTGGAGCGCCTGCTGTGCCTGCGCGATGAGATCTTTCACCTGCTGGTGGGTCTCCTGGGCGGACGCGTTCCGCGCGGTGATGTCGGCCGCGGCCTGCACGAGCGAGTCGTGCACGGCCTGCTGGCGCGCGATCGCGCGGTCGAGCTGCGCTACGACGTCGTCGAGCGCGGGCTGCACGGCCGGTGGCAGCTGCGGGCGCACCTCGTCGACGAGCGTCGTGCGCAGGCCGGCGGCCCCGTCGATCTGCTGCTGCACGCGCCCGGCGACGGTCGTCAGGACGTCCGCCTGGCTGCCCGTGAGGGTGCCGATCGTGGAGTACAGGTCGTCGACGCTCGCCCCGACGGCCGCGTAGCCCTGCGCGGTCGTGCTGAGGGCGTCGGCGATCGC
>QFPD01000082.1 GCA_003248845.1 Microbacterium sp.
GGAGAACGGCTCGGCGTTCCTCGTGATGGAGCTCGTGCCCGGAGAGGCGCTGTCGACGATCCTCGAGCGAGAGACGACGCTCTCCACCGACAAGACGCTCGACATCGTCGCCCAGACCGCCGCGGCTCTGCAGGCCGCGCACGCGGCCGGCCTCGTGCACCGCGACATCAAGCCCGGGAACCTCCTCATCACGCCTGACGGGCGCGTCAAGATCACCGACTTCGGCATCGCACGCATCGCCGACCAGGTGCCGCTGACCGCGACCGGCCAGGTCATGGGCACGGTGCAGTACCTCTCACCCGAGCAGGCCTCCGGCCACCCGGCATCCCCCGCCACCGACATCTATTCGCTGGGCATCGTCGCGTACGAGTGCCTCGCCGGCAAGCGCCCCTTCACGGGCGAGTCGCAGGTCGCGATCGCGATGGCGCAGATCAACGACGCCCCGCCGCCCCTGCCCGAGACCATCGCCGAGCCCGTGCGCAACTTCGTCATGTCGATGATCGCGAAGAAGCCGGAGGACCGGCCCGCGACGGCGTCCGCCGTCGCACGGGCTGCGACGGCCCTCCGTCGCGGCGACATCGCCGGCGCCGTCGCGATCGTTCCGGCGATCGCGGGTGCGGGACAGGTGGATGCCGCGACACAGCTGCTCACGCCCGGTGGTGCCGGGAGCGGTGAAGACACGACGCGCATCCTGCCCATGGCGGGCGCCGCTCCTGCCGCGGCGGCCGTCGCCACCGATGCCGACCCGGCAACCGAGCCCGCCAAGAAGAAGCGCAGCCCGTGGACGTGGCCGCTCATCGCGCTCATCGTGCTCCTGCTGCTCGTCCTCGGCGGGACGCTCTTCGCCCTGTTCGCGAACCAGAAGCCGGCACCGGCGGAGACCACCTCGTCGGCCCCGTCTTCGCCGCCGCCCTCGAAGACACCGAGCGCGTCACCGACGGTCGCCAACATCAACCTGGGCGCGATCGAGCTGAAGGGCAAGACCTGCGACGAGGCGAAGAGCGCCCTCACGGCCGCTGGCTTCACGGCGGAGGCGACGTGCACCGACGGCGACGCTGCGTCGACCGAAGACCAGATCGGCAAGGTCTACAAGACCAACCCGACCGGTGGCAACGTGCCGCCGACCACGGTCGTCGCCCTCACGGTCTACGGCCCGCAGTCGGAGATGTCCCAGCCTGGGGCCCCGACGCTGAGCGCGACCTCGGTCGCGGCGGGCGGCGAGCTCAACGCCACCTGGCAGGGCTACTCGTGCCCCGCCGGGTTCACACCGACCAACTACGTCTTCACCGTCAGCGGCGGGACGTTCCAGGCCGGAGGCGGCACCGAGGCTTCCTTCCTCATCGGTCAGCAGCCGGCGGTCATCATCGCCGGGCCCTCGGGGACGGTCGTCGTGAACTACGTCGTCGAGTGCGAGAACAGCTCCGGCAACGTGCGCACGTCGCCGAGCTCCGCGCAAACGGTCGCGACGATCACACCGACGCCGTCGGCGACGCCGTAACGGGAAGTACTCGGACACGGTCGGTTAGGCTGGCGGCGGAGTGTTGCCAGGGGGAGAAGTGTCTGTGAAGTCGCGCGTGCTGTCCGACCGCTACCGGGTCGACGAGCTGATCGGGCGTGGCGGCATGGCCAGCGTCTACCGCGGCCAGGACGTCACTCTCGGACGCCAGGTCGCGATCAAGATCCTCAAGCGCGAGCTCGCCGCCGATCCCGCCTTCCGCACGCGCTTCCGGCTGGAGGCCCAGGCCGCCTCCCGCATGTCGCATCCGACGATCGTCCGCGTCTACGATGCCGGCGAGGACTGCGAGACGGATGCCGACGGCACGACCCATCCGGTGCCCTACATCGTCATGGAGCTGGTGTCGGGGCGCCTGCTGAAGGACATCATCGACGACGGCCCCGTGCCGATCCCCGATGCCCTGCGCTACACCGACGGCATCCTCGAGGCACTCGAGTACTCGCATCGCGCCGGCGTCGTGCACCGCGACATCAAGCCCGGCAACGTCATGGTGACCGGCGACGGCCAGGTCAAGGTGATGGACTTCGGCATCGCCCGCGCCGTCTCGGATTCGTCGTCCACCGTCGCAGAGACGACGGCGATCATCGGCACCGCCGCCTATTTCTCCCCCGAGCAGGCGAAGGGCGAGCCCGTCGACTCCCGCGCCGACGTGTACTCGACTGGTGTCGTGCTCTACGAGATGCTCACCGGCCGGCCGCCGTTCCGCGGCGACACCCCGGTCGCGGTCGCGTATCAGCATGTGAGCGAGACGCCGCTCGCCCCCTCCGAGATCGTCGAGACGGTCCCACGCTCGCTCGATGCCGTCGCGCTCCGCGCACTCGCGAAGGATCCGTTCCAGCGCTACCAGGACGCTCAGGCGTTCCGCCAGGCGCTGGATGCCACAGCCGAAGGCCGCGTGCCCAGCAAGAAGCAGGTCGGCGCCCTGACGAGCGAGCTCTACGGCGACAACCCGCGCCACGCCGCGGAGACCGCTCGATCGCTGCGTCAGCTCTCCACCGATACGACCATGAAGCGCACGCAGGCGGGTCCGCCCGCGGCGTGGATCTGGGCGGGGATCGCGGTCCTCGCGGTCGTGCTGATCTCGGTGCTGTTCTGGGTTCTCACGAGTCGGCCGGGAACGACGATCCCCGACACGGCGCGCGTCGTCCCCGACGTCGTCGACATGTCCTGGGAACGCGCGAACGAGACGCTGTTCGCGCAGGACCTACAGGCCGACCGCCTGGAGGAGAGCAGCGACAAGATCGCCGCAGGCAACGTCATCCGCACCGAGCCCGCAGCGGGCATCACCGTGGCGCCGGACCAGACGGTCAAGGTGTACGTGTCGACGGGCCAAGAGGTGAGCACGGTGCCGGAGCTCGCGGGTCTTTCCACCGAGGCGGCGACCGCGGCGTTGACATCGGCCCAGCTCGCCCTCGGATCGGTGACGACACGGAACGATCCGGAGCTGACCGCCGGCACCGTGATCTCCGCCGATCGGACCGTGGGCGACCAGATCCCCACCGGCACCGCCGTCAACCTCGTCGTCGCGAGCGGATCGGTGACCCTCGTCGACGTCGTGGGCTACACGGTCGAGGCGGCTCAGCGCACGCTCACCGCCGACGATGTGAAGCTCACCCCCTCGGTCGTAGAAGACGCGTCCTGCCCGGCCGGGCGCGGCGATCCGACTGTCGCGGCCCAGTCGCTCGCCCCCGGTGACGTGCCGATCCACTCGACGGTCGAGCTCACCGTCTGCACCGGCCGCCCCTGAGTCCTCGCGCCCCGAGTGGCGCGAGGACTCAGCCCACGAGGCGGTGCGGCGTCAGCGCCGCACCGCGCGTCGCCGCATCCGCGAGGGTCGGGCCACCGATCTGCGTGAGCCAGTTCCCGAGCAGTCGATAGCCCCCGACGGTGAGCACGGCTTCGGGATGGAACTGCACCCCGCGCAACGGCAGCGTCCGGTGGGCGAGTGCCATGACGACGCCCGACGCCGTGCGCGCCGTCACGACGAGGTCGTCCGGGAGCGTCGCCTCGTCGACCGCGAGCGAGTGATAGCGGGTCGCGGTGAGGGGGGAGGGCAGTCCCGCGAACAGCTCGTCGCCGTCGTGCCCCACCGCGCTCGTGATGCCGTGCAGCAGCTCGGGGGCCTCCGTAACACGCGCGCCGAACGCGACCGCGAGCGCCTGGTGGCCGAGGCACACGCCGAGGAGCGGGATGCCGCGCGCCGCCGCCGTGCGGACGACATCGATCGAGGCGCCGGCGTCCTCCGGCCGGCCCGGCCCCGGCGAGACGAGGATGCCGCGGCTGCCCTGCACCTCTGCGACGGGGTCCACGACGGCATCCGCCTCGACCATCCGCGTCGTCGCTCCGAGTTCGTGGAGGTAGCCGACGAGCGTGTGCACGAAGCTGTCGTGGTTGTCGACCACGAGGACGTCAGCCACCGATGGTCGACTCCTGCGGGGAGATGAACTGCTGCGCCCACGGGAAGACGTACCAGAAGAGCCCGTAGAGGATCGCGGCGACGAGGGCGAGCAGGATGAGCACCCGCACCCATGCAGGACCGGGAAGAAGGCGCCAGAGTGCGGCGTACATCAGGACGAGGCTCCTACGGTCGGCGCGGCGAGCGAGGCGGGCGGGCCCGCGGAGGTGGGGGTGAAACTGTCGAAGACGGCGTACGCGATGATGCGCTCGAGCATGTTGAGCTTCGGGGCGCACGATGTGAGGGTCAGATACCGTCCGTTCGCCGCGACGCCGACCTGCTGCGGGACCGGCAGCAGGACCTCGACCTGAGTGTCCTGCACGTACTCGAGAGTGCGGAATCGGTAGGTGTACCAGCCGTCGGGTGTCTGGATGACGATGGCATCGCCGATGACGAGTTGGTCGATCGGGTCGAAGGGGGCCCCCGAGGTCCAGCGGTGCGCGGCGTAGACGGTGTTGCCGACGTCGCCCGGCATCGCGGTGTCGGCGTAGTGCCCGATCTCACCCTGATCCAGGATGTCGGTGCGCGACGTTCCGGCGGCGATCGTGAACTGCCACGCCGGGCCGAAGCGGGGGATGAACATCACGCCGAACGGCGTGCCGTGGTCAGGCTGCGCCTGCACGGGGACGACCGTCTCGACCGGGGCGGCGCTGTCGCTCGGCGTCGGAGAGGGTGTGGCCGCGTCGGTGGCTGTCGGCGACGGTGTCATCCAGCTCTGCGAGAGCGCGCTGGCTTCCTTGTGCTTCTCGGCGCTGATGATCCAGTCGCCGACCCACATCTGCCAGGCCACGTAGAGCAACGCGACGACGCCGAGGGTGATGAGGATCTCACCGAGAACTCCGACGAACGATGCACGGCGACGCGGCGTGCGGCGTCTCCGGCGTGTGGTCGTCGCGGCTTCCCCCATAGTCGGATTCTCGCACAGCTCGGCTGTGCCGAGGCTGGCAGGTAGAATCGCCGCATGGCACGATCTGGCAAGGACGACGAGCAGCTCACCGAGCGCCCGGAGGGCGAAGCCGCCCCCAACCCGGTGTGGTTCAAGCCCATCATGCTGGGCCTCATGATCCTCGGACTGCTGTGGGTGATCGTCTTCTACCTCAGCGGTCAGGCGCTGCCCGTCCCCGGCATCGGCGGTTGGAACCTGGTGATCGGGTTCGGCATCGCCTTCGTCGGGTTCCTCATGACGACACGCTGGCGTTGATCGCTCTCCACACCTTCCTCCACGGGGTGTGAATTACACCGGTGTTATTCATCCCCATCTGTGGACGAAGGTGTGGATAACTCTCCGCTCAGCGATAGATGAGGAGCGGGACCGCGAGCAGGGCGACGAGTCCGACCGCGACGGCGACGAGGAGCCACACCTGTGTGCGTTGCTGCCGAATAGCGCGCGTGCGCGCGAAGATGAATCCCACGAGCGCGCCGACGAGTCCGCCACCGATGTGCGCCTGCCACGCGATGCCGGACCCGGGCAGGAACGTGATGACGAGGTTCAACCCCAGGAGCACCGCGATCGCCGTGACATTGGCCCCGATGTGCCGGCCGATCACGAACATCGCGCCGAGCAGACCCCAGACGGCGCCGGAGGCTCCGACGACCCACGTCGTCGGAGCGAGCAGAGCGGTCAACACGGAGCCGCCCACAGCGCTCAGGAGGTAGAGCGCGAGGAAGCGCCATCGACCGAGCAGCGGTTCCAGGCTGCGCCCGAGTGCCCAGAGCGCGAGCATGTTGAGGGCGATGTGCCACACGCTCGCATGCACGAGGGTGACCGTGACGAGTCGCCACGGCTGCGTATAGGCCAGCTGGCCGTTGAAGGCGAGCCAGACCTGAACGACATTGCCGAACCCGCCCGGGATCAATCCCAGCAGGTAGAAGCAGATCGACGCCCCCATGAGCGTGTAGGTGACCACCGGCGTACCGCTCGCCGCCGCCCGCGCGAGAGGGCGGCGGCGCGGCATCCGGGTCACGTTCGCCTTGTGCTGCTTCTGCTGCTCCGCGAGGCATTCCGGGCAGATGACACCCACCGGAAGCGGTGTCTGGCACTCCGGGCAGATCGTGCGCAGGCACCGCTGGCACAGCACGAAGCTCTGCCGGTCCGGATGCCGGTAGCAGAAGTTGTCCGGATTGGTCTGGAACGCGGAGTCGCTCACGTGATGGGGCGCCGGCTCTCAGACTGCGGCGACGTCGATCGAGCTGATGACGACGGGCTCGACCGGGCGGTCGCCGGCTCCCGTGCGCACCGCGGCGATCTCGTCGACAACGGCGCGGGAGGCGTCATCGGCGACCTCACCGAAGATCGTGTGCTTGCCCTGCAGCCACGGAGTCGGGTCGGTCGTGATGAAGAACTGCGACCCGTTAGTGCCCTCGGCCTTGCCGGTGATGGCGTTGCGGCGCAGGCCCGCGTTGGCCATCGCGAGGATGTAGGGGTTGTTGAAGTTCAGTTCGGGGTGGATCTCGTCGTCGAAGTTGTAGCCCGGTCCGCCCACGCCCTGACCGAGCGGGTCGCCGCCCTGGATCATGAAGTTCGGAATGATGCGGTGGAAGATCACATCGGTGTAAAGGGGGCCCTCGCCGGCCTGACCCGTCGCGGGGTTGGTCCACGCCTGCGATCCGTCTGCGAGACCCGTGAAGTTCTTGACCGTCTTCGGCGCGTGGTCGCCGAAGAGGTTGACGACGATGTCGCCATGGTTGGTGTGGATGGTGGCTACGGCGGTGTGGATCGTCATGCTGGGTATTCTCCCACCTGTCAACCCCTTCCGACGTCGCGGGCGTCTGGCAAGATGGGGAGAAACGACCCCGAATCAGGGAGGGCACCGTGAGCCTCAGCCGTAAGCGCAAGAAGGAACTCCGCAAGCTTCAGGACCAGGCGAGCACGCTGTGGGAGTCACAGCAGGTTCTGCTCGGTCAGGCGGGGGAGGTCGCGCGTGAGGCGGGGCGTCAGCTCGGCAACTACAACCGCGAGCAGGTCGTGCCCACCGTGCAGCACACCTACGAGAAGTACGCGGCGCCGTACGTCGACCAGGGCGTCAAGACGTCGCGCAAGGTCTACAACGACAAGATCGTGCCGGCGGCCGGTGCCGTGATCGGATCGGCGTTGAGCGTGTGGGATGCCGCCAATGAGAAGCGCTCCGACCTCGCCGCCGGTCGCGGATTCGGCTCGGTCGATTTCGCTGCGCTGCAGAAGAAGGCGCAGAAGTACGGCAAGCAGGCATCCAAGCAGCTCGTCGTGGCCCCGCCGAAGAAGGGCGTGAGCGCCGGCGGCGTCATCGCGATCCTGCTCGGCGTTGCCGCGGCGGCCGGCGTGATCTACGCGGCATGGCAGACGCTGCGCGCGGATGACGAGCTGTGGGTCGCAGACGACCCGCTGCGCGCGCCGGATGCCTGATCCACTCGACCACGTGCGGTCGGCGGCCGCCGCGCGCGGGCTCGAGATCGAGTTGCGCGAGCGGCCCGCGGCATCGAGCCTCGCCGAAGCGGCATCCCTCCTCGGGCTGCAGCCCGAGGACATCGTCAAGACGCTCGTCGTCAAGCGGGCCGATGACACCTACCTTTTCGCGCTGATCCCGGGCGATCTCGCGATCTCGTGGCCGAAGCTGCGCGCCGTCGTCGGGGTGAACAAACTGCAGTTGCCCGATCCGTCGCTCGCCCTCGCGGCGACGGGATACGAACGCGGCACGATCACCCCGATCGGCAGCGCGAACGACTGGCCGGTCTACGCCGACGCCTCGATCAGGGGTCGGCGGATCGCGATGGGTGCCGGCGCGCACGGCTACAGTCTGTTCGTGGACGCCGACGCGCTCATCGCGGCTTATGGCGCGACGGTCGCCGACATCTCGCAGCC
>QFPD01000367.1 GCA_003248845.1 Microbacterium sp.
ATTTTTTCTTTTTTTTTTCGTGCAATCCGAAACCGGTGCCGGCGCGAACCATTCTGTGAAGGACGCGAGCCGAGGCCTACTCGGTGACACGCGGACTGCGCAAGAGTGCGACAGGGGGTGCGCAATGCGGCATGCTGTGAGGGATGGTCATCGATGGAATGGACGTGACGGCGGGCGAGGATGCCGGCCGTCCCCGAGACCACGCCGCCGAGCTTCTGGAGCGCATCGCGCTGCGCGACCAGGCGGCGTTCGCGCAGCTGTACGACCTCCTCTCGTCGCGGGTCTTCGGACTCGTCCTGCGCGTGATCGTCAATCGCTCCCACGCCGAGGAGGTGCTGCAGGAGATTTTTCTCGAGATCTGGCAATCCGCTGCGCAGTTCGCTCCGAACAAGGGTCAGGGGAGGGCGTGGGTCATGACGATCGCGCATCGCAGGGCCGTTGACCGCGTGCGGTCTGCGCAGTCGAGCGCCGACCGAGACGAGCGGGCGGGTCTGCGCGAATTGCGTTCCGAGCCGGCGGGTGTCGATGAGCAAGTGGAGCTGCGCATCGAAAGCCGTCGGGTGTCACGAGCGCTGGAAACCCTGCCCGAACCCCAGCGTGAAGCGCTGACCCTCGCCTACTTCGGCGGTTACAGTCAGAGCGAGATCTCGGCGATGACCGGGACGGCATTGGGGACGATCAAGACGAGAATGCGAGATGGGCTTTCGCGCCTGCGCCAAGAGATGGGGGTGACCGATGCGCGATGAGATGACGGTGGGCGAATTCGCCGACCTCTCCGCCGGTCACGCCCTGGGCGCGCTCTCTGCGGAGGATGCCGTTCGGTTCAGTGCCGCGCGCAGCGCCCACCCTGAATGGGAGGAGATCGTCGCTCAGGACGAGCTCACCGCAGCGGTTCTCGCCGAGGGGGTGGCGCCGGTCGCGCCGCCTGTCGACGTGCGTTCCCGGTTGCTCGCAGCGATCGCTGTGCCCCCGGCGGACGTCGAGCCGCCGGAGTCCGCCGCGCCGTCGGAGGCGACGTCGGTCGCCGAAGAGGTCGGGGCCGCGGAGGCGCCCGAGAGTACTGATGCCTCGTCGACGCCCCCGGCGCCGTCGACCGAGATCGTCCAGACCGTGCAGCGCCGGAACTGGACGCGGGGGCTCTTCGCCCTCGTGGCATCCTTCGTCCTTCTCGTCGGGATCGGCTGGGGCGTCGGCGCCGTGTCGAATGCATGGCGCACACCCGCGTCGGTGACGGCGCTGAACGAGATCCAGAACGCGCCCGACGCCCAGTCCGCTCAGGCGGACTTCGACGGCGGCACGGCGACCGCGCACTGGTCGGCGAGCCTGGGCAAAGTCGTCCTCGTCGCCGAGGGTCTGCCCGAAATCCCTGCCGATCGGACGTTCGAACTCTGGTACGTCCGGGGCGACACTCCGATCGCCGCGGGGACGTTCTCTGCGGACGGCGGCGCAAGCACTGCGGAGCTCAGCGGGCAGATGCAACCCGGCGATGTCATCGCGGTAACGGTCGAGCAGGCCGGGGGGTCGCCCGACGGCACGCCGACGACGACGCCGGTCCTGGCAGTTCCGACCGCCTGAACCCCGCTGCCGGCGCCCCCGTCCTCTGGCGCGGGTAGCCTGGAGCGGTGACAGACGACGCGCGACGCGAGTATCATCGCCCCGTCCACCGGCCCACGGCCACCTTCGACCGGCGCTTCGGTTCCACCGATCCGGCGGAGGTGTCGCGTGCGGCGCACGCCACGGCATCCGCCCTGCTCACGCGGGTGCGCGACGAGCCCGAGGGCGACGTCGTCGATCGACTCGTCACCTTCACGGACACGCACGGCATCGACACACTCGCCGAGTTGTGGTCGCATTCGCCGGCGCTCTCGCTGCCCGGTGCGCTATGGCGGCTGTATCTTCTGCAGCTCATGGTGCGCGACGACGCGCGTACGGCGGCGCTCCTCTACGAACGAGGGCGCGCCGCGCTCGGTACGGTCGACGATGTCGTGGCGGGCGCACCGATCCCGGCCGGGCCGGAGGAGCTGATGGCACTCGTCGACGAGATCCTGCGCGGAGTGTTCACGGGT
>QFPD01000083.1 GCA_003248845.1 Microbacterium sp.
AGCCACACCGACCCGGCGCAGTTCGTCGCCTTCGACCTGCTCGCCCGCGGCGAGCGCGACCTCATGCCGGAACCGTTCGCGGTGCGCCGCCGCGAACTCGAGGAGCTGATGCGAGGCATCCGCCCCTCCCCCGGCGCCGCCCTGTCGCTGCACCTCACGCGCACGACGACCGACCCGGCCCTCGCCGCCCGCTGGCTCGCGCTGTTCGAGGGCGCGGGGCTCGACGGCGTCGTCGCCAAGCCGCTCGCGGAGCCGTACGCCCCGGGCAAGCGCACCATGCTGAAGATCAAGCACCATCGCACGGCCGACGTCGTCGCTCTCGGCTACCGCGTGCACAAGAGCGGCGCCGGCGTCGGCTCGCTGCTCGTCGGGCTGTACGACGACGACGGACGGCTGCACCAGGTCGGGGGGGTCTCCGCGTTCAGCGACGCACGCCGCCTCGAGCTCGTCGACGAGCTCGCTCCGCTCGTCGAGACGGATGCCTTGGGCGCGGCCGTGCACGGCGACGGCGAGCGCTCCCGGTTCACGGCGGCGGGCAAGGACACCTCCTTCGTGCGGCTGCGACCCGAGCGGGTGCTCGAGGTGCGCTACGACCAGCTCGAGGGCCGACGCTTCCGCCACACCGTGCAGTTCGAACGCTGGCGGCCCGACCGCGACCCGCGATCGTGCACCTTCGCGCAGCTCGAGACCGTACCCGCATACGACCTCGCCGACGTGCTCGACTGACGCCGCACGCACAACGAGCCCGCATCGGCGCCGGACACCGGCGGCCGGCCATGCGGGCCCGAGGTGCGAAAGCGGGCGATGCCCGTTCTTTCTGGGTCTGACGCTAGCCCTGCGCGGCGGCGGCGGAGCGCGCGCCCGGCCGTGAAAAAGCACGGCCGCGCGGGGTGCGCGTCGTACCGACCCGGTGCCAGGATCGAGACATGTCCGAGCCCGTCGACCCGCCCGCCGACAGCGACCGGCCCGGCGCCGTCTCGGCGCCCCGCGACGACACCGACGCCAGCATCGACGCCGACCGGCCGTCGGACGTCGAGTGGACGCTGACCCAGGAGTTGCGACTCGAGCCGGTGCAGTTCATCGCCCGCACCGACGCGGTCATGCGCCTCGGCGCGCTCATGCTCGGCGCGGGCGGCTCGTCGGCGCGCGTGCGCGACAGCATGGAGCGCGCCGCCCACGCGGTCGGCATCGAGAAGCTGCACACGCGGGTCGGCATGACCGACATCGTCGCCACCACGAGCCGCGGGCAGATGTTCCGCACGCGGGTCGCCGAGATCCGCCGCCCGGCCGTCGACGCCGACCGGCTCACCGCGCTCAAGCGCCTGACGGGCGAGCTGCGCCCCGGCACACCCGCCGCCGAGCTGCAGCGGCGGCTCGACGCGATCGAGTCGACCCCGCGCCGCTATCCCGAGATCGTGCGGGTGCTCGGCGCGGCGCTCGCGTGCGCGGCGTTCGCGCTGCTCAACAACGGCGGCTGGCAGGAGTTCGTCGCCGTCGGCATCGCGGCCGGCGCGGGCCAGTTCGTGCGGCTGCGCATCGGGCGTCTGCGCACGAACGAGTTCCTCGTCGTCTTCCTCTCCGCGATGACGGCGCTGCTCGTCTACCTCGGCGTCGCGGCGCTCCTCGCCGCCGTCGGTCTCCCGGGCGGGCAGCACGACGCCGCGCTGACGAGCGCCGTGCTCTACCTCGTGCCGGGCTTCCCGCTCGTCACCGGGGCGCTCGATCTCGCCCGCCTCGACCTGAACGCCGGAATCTCCCGTGTCGTCTACGCGACGCTCGTGCTGCTCGCGACCGGCACCGCGGTGTGGGGCATCGGGTCGCTCTTCCACGCGACCGTCACCCAGACCGCCACTCCGCTGTTCGACGAGCCGGTGCTCTCGATCGTGCGTCTCGTGGCGGGCTTCGTCGGCGTGCTGGGCTTCGCGGTGCTGTTCGACACTCCGCCCGCGATCGCGCTCACGGCGGCGACGCTCGGGACGATCGCGAACGTGGGCAGGCTGGCGATGGTGGATGCCGGGACCACCGTTCCGCTCGCCGCGGCGATCGCGGCCCTCACGGTCGGCTTCGGCGCGTTCCTCGTCGGCGATCGGCTCCGCGCGGCGCGCGTGACCATCACGGTGCCGGCGGTGCTCATCATGGTGCCGGGGGCCGCCGCCTACCGGGCGATCACCGGCGTCATCGCGGGCGACACCCTCTCGGCGATCCAGAACGGCTTCACGGCGGTGTTCGTCGTGGTCGCCCTCGCGATCGGGCTGACGGTGGCGCGCGTGCTCACCGAACGCGAGTGGGTGCGACGGGGCGCGTGAAGGCCGGGGTGGCCCGCTGTCAACCCTGAGCGCGGGCCGAGACGACCGGTTAGCGTCGAAGGATGGGACTCTTCCGCGCCTCCAGCCCCGTCGCCGTCCGCAGCTCCGCCGCCGATCCCGTGCGGGTTCAACCCGCCGGAAAGCCCGCGTCGCTGTGGCAGGACGGGTTCGGCAGCCTCGCGATCCGATCACTCCAGATCATCCTCGTCGTCGCCGTGGCCGCCGGGCTCATCATCGGGCTTCGCGAGCTCACGGTCGTCGTCATCCCGCTGCTGCTCGCGCTCATCCTCGCGTGCGCCTTCGCGCCGGTGATGGCGTGGCTGCGCCGGCGAGGCGTGCCGCCGCTCGGAGCGACCCTGCTCGTGCTGCTCGTCGTCGTCACGATCCTCGCCGGGATCGGGTGGCTCATCGTGGCGGCCGTCCGCGGTCAGTGGGGCGAGCTGTCGACGAAGGCGCAGCAGGGCTTCCAGCAGCTCCTGGACTGGGTTTCGACCCTGCCGTTCTCGATCGACCAGTCGCAGATCGACCAGTGGATCGACTCGGCGACCGACTTCCTCACCTCGGCCCAATTCGGCTCCGGAGCGATTGCGGGTGTGAGCGCGGTCGCGTCGTTCGTGACGGGCTTCATCCTGCTCGTCGTCGTCCTCTTCTTCTTCCTGAAGGACGGCCCGCAGATGTGGGCCTTCGTGTTGCGCCCGTTCGAGGGTGAGAAGTACGCCCGCGCGGTGCGCATCGGGTCGAAGACGGTCAGCGTGTTCGGCTCGTACGTGCGCGGAACGGCCTCGGTCGCCGCGGTCGACGCCCTCGGCATCCTCATCGGTCTCCTCATCCTGCAGGTGCCGCTGGCCGTGCCCCTCGCGGTGCTCGTCTTCCTGCTCGCCTTCATCCCGTTCGTCGGCGCGACGCTCGCCGGCATCCTCGCCGCGCTCGTGGCGCTCGTCGCCAACGGGTGGGTGGTCGCCCTCCTCGTCGTCGGTGTCGTCGTGCTCGTCAACCAGCTCGAGGGCAACTTCCTGCAACCGGTGCTCATGGGGCGCTCGATGAAGCTGCACGCCTTCGTCGTGCTCATCGCACTGACGGCGGGCACCGTCCTCGGCGGCATCGTCGGCGCTGTGCTCGCGGTGCCGCTCACGGCGACGGCGTGGGGCATCATCCAGGTGTGGGACGGGCCCGCCACCCCCGCCCGCTGGGCGCGACGCAAGCATCGCACCGACGAGCGCGCGATGGTGTCGGGGCGCGGCGCCGTGACGGCCAGGACGGCCGACGGAAAGGCGGCCGGCTGATCAGTCGGTCTTGCGCGCTCTGCTCGGCTGCACGCGCGGGGGCTCGCCCGGCATCTTCGGGAACTCCGGCGGAAACGGCAGCTCGCCGAGCCCTGCGTCGAGGTCGCGCTGCCACCACTCGAGCAGCGTGTCGATGCGTCCCGGGCGCGCGGCGAAGTCCGCCCACGGATCGCCGGTGGCGGCGAGTCGCTCCGGGACGGTGCGGACGGTGAAGGATGCCGGGTCGACACCTCCCGCGAGCTCGTCCCACGTGATCGGGGTCGCCACCGTGGCGCCGGGGAGCGCGCGCGGGCTGTAGGCGCCCGCCATCGTGCGGTCGCGGTTCGCCTGGTTGAAGTCGACGAAGATGCGCTCCCCGCGCTCCTCCTTCCACCAGTTCGTGGTGACGCGATCGGGCATCCGCCGTTCGAGTTCGCGCCCCGCGGCGATGACGGCGTGCCGCACGTCGAGGAACTCGTGCGTGGGCTCGATCGGGCAGAACACATGGATGCCGCGGTTGCCGCTCGTCTTCAGCCACGCTTCCAGCCCCGCCTCGCGCAAGACCTCGCGGAGCGCGGGCGCGACCGCCGCGGCATCCGCGATATCGGTCCCGGGTTGCGGGTCGAGGTCGATGCGCAGCTCGACGGGGTTGTCGGTGTCGGCCGCGAGCGAGGCCCACGGGTGGAAGACGACGGTGTTCATCTGCACCGCCCAGACGATCGCGGCGGCCTCGTCGAGGACGACCTGCGGATGCCGGCGCCCGCTGTTGTACGTGCACATGACTTCGTGCACGTAGTCGGGCGCCCCCTTGGGCGGGTTCTTCGAGAAGAAGCTCTCGCCCGCGACCGAATCGGGGAACCGCTCGAGCGAGACGGGCCGGTGCCCGTTGGCGCGCAGGAACGGCTCGGCGACGGCCGCGACGTATTCGGCGAGCTCGCGCTTCGTGATGCCGAGCTCCGGCCAGATCACCCGGTTCGGGCTCGACAGCGACACGTCGCGGGCCCCGTCCGGCCCCGCCACGGTCAGGGTGATACGCTCCGACGCCATGCGCTCACCCTAGGCCCGCTGCGCTCAGTCCGCGAGGGCCAGGACCGGCGCCAGGTCGTCGCGATCGAGCTCGATCCACGGGCCGGCGGGGTCGACGACGATCCCGGTGAGCGACGGCTCGGATGCCACCGCGCGCGCGAGCTGCTCGGCCGTGAGGCGAAGCGGACCGTCTCCGCGGCCCATCGCGATGACCTCGAGGGGGTGCGAGTAGACCTCGAGTCGCCGCACGCCGCTCTCGCCGCGCGCCTCGGCGAGACCGATGCGGCCGTCTTCGGCCTTGCGACCCGCGGCCCACACGGGCACGCGGCTGAGGGCCTCGGCGACCTGCGCGGTCGTCGCATCGGTGCGAGGGCCGGCGAGCAGCGTCTTCACCTCGAACGGCGCCGGCGCGCCCTCCTCGATCGCCTTCTTCACGAGCTCGATCGGCAGCACGAGACGGGCACCAGGGCTCGCGTGGTCGAGGGAGATGCCGTCGTAGCCCGAGTCGATCGCGGTGCGCAGCACGTTGTACGCGGCTTGACCGAGCGCCGACGTCGGGCCGCCGCTCTCGGCCTGCGCACTCGCCTGGACCGGCCCGCCGCCACTGAACACGAGGAGGAAGCGCTTGTCCTGGTGCGTCGTGATCGCGAGGTTCAGCCCGCGGCCGGCCTCGAGCAGTTCTTTCGCGTCGCCCTGCGCGCGCACGTAGAGCTGCCCCTGCAGCGCCTGGCGCATGACGTTCATGATCTCCGCGGGCTGCGGGTCGTCGGAGAGGGCCCGCAGCGCCTGCTGCACCAGCACGTTGTCGGGCAGGCCCGGCACCGACTGCGACGCGGGCGGAGCGGCCTCGGCGGGCCGCGCGGACGCCTCCGCTTCCACCGGGAGCGCGGTCTCGGGACCCCTGCCGAACGTGCTCACCGAGATGCCGACGTGCGGAACGGGTTCGGCGGGCGCCGCCGGCTCGGCGGGCGGCGCAGGGGTGGATGCCGCGGCATCCTTCGTATCGTCAGCGGATGCCGCGGGTGCAGCCGAGGTGTCGTCGCCCTTCTCGCGACGGGAGAACAGTGCCATCCCTCGAGCGTAACCGGCCGCGCCTCGGGAGGTCGCTACGACGTGGGGAGCGCGGCGCGCACATCCGTGCGGGAGAAGCCATCGCCCGCCTCGCCCACCGTCTGAAGCGAGCGTCAGGGTCCGCAGGCTCCGCCGAGGCGCGCGCACACATCGCGCAGCGCCGACGCGGTCGGCTGCGAGTCCGGCGCCAATGCCAGCGCCCGCTCCAGGTGAACGCGCGCCAGGTCCAGATCCCCCGCGCGGAGCGCCGCAACGCCCGCCTCGTGGTGGATGCGGGGATCAGCGGGCGACAGCTCCGCGGCGCGAGCGAGAAGGTCCTCTGCGGCCGCGTCATCCCCGCGAAGCGACGCAACCATACCCGCGGCGAACAGCGCGCGTGAAGAGGCAGGAAGTTGCACGACCGCGCGTGAAGCCCACGCCTCCGCCGGATCAGACGCACCCGCGAGCCCCACCTCGACAACGCCGCCCAGGGTCTCGGTCGCAATGAGTGCGATGTCGGCGTCCCAGGGCCGGAGCGCTTGGGCGCGCTCGAAGGCATCCAGCGACGCGGTGATCTCACCGCGCATCGCTGCGGTGCGCGCCGAGAGCAGTGCCGCGTCGCCGGCCATCGAAATCCCGAGGAAGAGCGCCCATGCCGCGATGAGCGCCGTCGCCGCCTTCGCCCACGCGACGGCCCGGGCGGCCGGAGGCGCCGGTCGACGGACGGTCGCGACGAGGATGCCGGTGAGCACCGCCAATGCGGTGAGCGTGTCGGGAGATGTCAGGTGCGTGAGCAGTGCCGTCGCCGCTGCGACGAGCGCGCAGGCCGCGCCGAGAACGAGATCCCTTCTGGCCGCACGCGCTGCCCTCACTCCTCGGATGCCCGCCACGACAACCGCCGCGAGGAGGGCAAGCGCCGCCACGGTACCGAGCACGCCTCCGACGACAAGCGCCTGCAGAAGGATGCTGTGCGGCGAATCGAGCACCGACCCGACGCCCGCGCGGTCGAACCAACCGTCGCCGAACCATGCCGTCACAATGTCCTGGTACCCGCTGGGGCCCACACCGAGCCAGGGGTGGGCGAGGAAGATCCGCCACGCGTCCTCCCATATGACAGCGCGGTCGCCGATCGTCTGCACCGACAGCGCGGACTGACCGAGCAGTCGGGTGCGGGTCAGCGGCACGGCGAAAACGGCGACGAGAACAAGCGCGAGCGCGACTCCCGCCACCACGGCATCCCGCCGACGATGCGGTGAGGTGAGCACCCAGCGGATGCCGAGGAGGACGAGCACCACCGCGAAAGCCAGAAGCGCCCCTCGGGAGGCAGAAGTGACGGCGGACACCGCGCCCGCGATCACACCCACCGCAGCCCAGCGGGAGATGTGCCCCGTGCGCCGCCACGCCCCGATCAGGATCGAGCCGAGAAGCGCGACCGAGATCGCCCCCATGATGCCCTGGTCCGTGGCGGTTCCCATGAGCGAACCGGGCCGAGACAGGTCGCTGTCGATGGGGCGGAGGCCCACGGCCTCCAGGACCGCGACGACGGCGAGGAGAACGGCGGCCGTAGACTGCGCACGGACGACATGGCGCAGCACGTCGGTCCGTACGGCGGGTCCCACGACCCGCGCCGCGGCCCACGCCGCCGCGACGTACACGGGCAAGGCCACCGCGCCCTCATACCGCGGAGCGCGCCCCATCAGCTGCGCGAGCGGCACGGCGCCGGCCAACGCGCCGACGATGAGCGCCGCGAGAACGGCGCATACCGCGGTCACGACGCCGTGCGGCAGATGACCGGTGGGGCGGACCCACACCGCGCAGCCGGCCGCGACGACGACGCACAGCAGCGTGGGCCAACCCCACCGATCTTCTAGGCCGGGGAGGAAGGCGAGCGGGGCGAGGCAGAGCAGCCATACCGTCGCGACGGCGGGCGCGCTCGTCACCTCAGAAGCGGGGACTTCCCCGGTGCGTGCGGCCGATCGGCCCGCGCGCACCGGGAAAGAGGGACGGCGCGACGTCAGGCGGCGCTCCGCCGTCGCACCAGCACGACGCCGCCTGCCAGGAGCGCCAGCCCCAGACGGCCAGGACCACGGCGAGCACCACGGCCAGTGCGGCGGTGACGTAGGGCCACCAGCTGCGCGCGGCGGCGAGCA
>QFPD01000084.1 GCA_003248845.1 Microbacterium sp.
GTGTCCGAGGGTGGCGCGATCGCGCAGCAGGGCTTCGCCTCCGCTGAGCCCTACATCTACGAGAACGAGGTCTCGCAGTGGGGGAAGCCGGTGGCCTACCAGCTGATCAACGACGCCGGCTACCCGAAGTACGCGGCCGTCATGAGCGTCATCCCGGAGAACATCGACGCGTACAGCGAATGCCTCACCGCGCTCGTGCCGGTGCTGCAGGAGGCCACCGTCGACTTCTACGCCGACCCGCAGTCGACGATCGACCTGATTCTCGAGCTCGTCGACGCCTATGACACCGGCTGGGTGTACAGCCAGGGCGTGGCGGAGTTCTCCGTGGACACCATGCTGAAGGACGGCATCGCGGGCAACGACGAGGACGGCACGATGGGCACGGTCGCCGCGACCCGCATGACCGACCTGTTCGACCTGGTCACTCCGATCTACACCGAGCAGGGTCTGCCGGTGAAGGACGGCGTCACGGTGGACGACATCTGGACCGACCAGTTCCTCGACCCGTCCATCACCTTCTGATCCCCGCCGCACGCTGAAAGGTCCGAGGTCCCTCCGATGACGACATCTCCCACCCGCCTGCACGGCATCAAGGCCATCGTCACCGGAGGGATCGGCGGGATCGGGGCGGCGATCGTACGCCGCCTCGTCGACGAGGGGGCCGAGGTGACGATCCTCGACCTCCTCGCCGACAGCGCCGACGCACGAGCCGCCGCGCTGGGCGCGCACTTTCTGCCGCTGGATCTGTCCGACCCCGCTCAGACCCGCGATGTCGTCGCCCAGGCTGTCTCGCTACGCGATGGAGTGGATGTGCTGGTCAACTGCGCGGGTGTGTTCCGACTCGTACCGCTGCTGGACATCGACGCCGCCGAGTGGGACCGCGTCATGGACATCAACGCACGCGGGACGCTCACGGCCATGCAGGCGGTCGCGCCGGCCATGATGACGCAGGGGCAGGGCCGCATCGTGAACATCGCGAGCATGGCAGCCAAGGCGGGCGGCGCGATGGAGGCGCACTACGCGGCATCCAAGTCGGCGGTCATCGCGCTCACGCGGGCCGCCGCGATCGAATGGGGGCCGTACGGCGTGACGGTCAATGCGATCTGCCCCGGCTATGTGCTCACCGAGATGGGCGCGGGCACCCGCACCGACGAGCAGGTCGCGCAGTGGACTGCCAAGTCTCCCCTCGGAAGGCTCGGGCGGCCGGAGGACGTCGCCGGCCTGGTCGCCTATCTCGCCACCGACGGCGCCTACGTCACGGGGCAGGCGCTGAACGTGACCGGCGGAATGGTCATGCATTAGCCCCTTCCGCCCCCACCAGCTTCTCTGAGAGGAAACCCGACCATGTCACACGAGGTCGCAGACCAGGCCGCGATCGATGCGCTGGCCGCCGAGTTGCGCGAACTGCTCGGACCGGATGCCGTCAGCGACGATCCTGCCGCGCTGGACCGGGCATCCGTCGACGGCTCGCACCTGTCCCCCATCATCGCCGAGCAGCTCCCGCTGGGGCGCGCCCAGCTCGTCGCGTACCCCGCGACGGCCGAGGAGATCGCTGCGACCGTCGGCGCCGCCGTGCGACACGGCGTGCCGATCACCCCGCGCGGCAAGGGCACGGCCAACTACGGTCAGACGCTGCCGATGGCCGGCGGCCTCGTCCTCGACACGTCGAAGGCGCGCCGCGTCCTGGAGGTCGGCAACGGATGGCTGCGCGCCGAGGCCGGCGCCACGATGATCGCGATCGAGCAGGCGGCGAACCGGGCCGGCCAGCAGGTGCTGCAGTACCCGTCGACCGCGCAGTCCACCGTCGGCGGATTCGTCTCCGGCGGGTCCGGGGGGACAGGCTCGATCGCGCACGGCATGATCCACACCGGGTTCGTCACCGAGCTCGATGTCGTGCACGCCGTGCCGGACGCCCACCTCGTGCACGTGGTCGGTGCCGACACCGAGCCGTATCTGCACAAGTACGGCACCGTCGGGGTCATCGCCACCGTGACGGTGCGCCTCGAGCCGCTGCAGGAATGGCGCGCGTTCTTCGCGAGCTTCGACGACTTCCACGATCTGCTGAGCGTCATCCGCGCCTTCCCCGCCCTGACCCCGACGCCGCGGCTCGTGTCCGGTGACCTGCCCACCCTCGCCGAGGCGCTGCCGGCCGATCCCGCCATCTTCGCCGGACGCGCGAGCCTGCGAGCGATCCTCGACGCGGACACGATCCAGGCCGCGACAGCGCTCGTGAAGTCAGCGGGCGGTCGCGTCGACGACGTACGCGAGGGCGCGCAGGCCTGTATCAAGCTGTCGATGACGAGCTACAACCACCCCATCGAATGGCTGCAGAAGGCCTACCCCGACACCTACTTCCACGTCGAGGTGTGGGGCGATGCGATCATCGACCGCATCGACGAGCTGCATGACGTGTACGAGGGCGGGATGCTGCACATCGAGGCGCAGCAGGGGCGTCCGATCGGCATGCTGGCGGGCGTGTACCGCGGTGCCGACGCCGTCTACGCGGGACTGCCGGAGATCGAGCGTCTCGGCGTCGGATGGCACAATCCCCATCAGTGGTACGTCGACTACGAGCCGGACGAGACGATCGCCTTCGCCCGCGACACCGACCCGCAGGGTCTCATGAACCCCGGCAAGCTCGTCCCGCAGGGAACCGTCCAGACCGGGAGCCAGATGTGAGCGCCGCCTCCCGCCGCTGGGCGGATCGCACGGGACCGTCGCTCGCGACGGAGCTGACCGAGGCATCCATCCTCGTGGTGCCCGTCGGCGCCGTCGAGCACCACGGACCGCACCTGCCGCTCGGCACCGATCTGGTGATGGCGGAGGAGCTCGCGACGCGCATCGTGGATGCCGCGGCCGCAGCCGGCCACGATGCCTGGCTGCTCCCTGCGCTCGGCGTGACGAAGTCGGACGAGCACGCATGGGCGCCTGGCACGCTGTGGCTGTCCGGAGAGACCTTCGCTCACGTGCTCGCCGATCTCGGCCGGTCGATCGCCGCGACACCGGCGCGCACGATCTTGTTCTACAACGGCCACGGCGGCAACATCGCGCCGCTCACGATCGCATTGCGGGAGCTGCGTCGCCGGTTCGGACTGCGCACCTTCCTCGACGGCGTGCAGGTGCCGCCCGGCGCGACCGAGCGCGGGTTCGGGATCCACGGTGGGCACGGCGAGACGTCGCTGCTGATGCACCTGCGGCCCGAGCTGGTCGACGCCTCGGCCTTCGTGCGCGCAGTGCCCGACGCGATCGCCGATTTCACGCGCATCGGCTTCGCCGGCCGCCCCGTGCAGTTCGGCTGGTGCTCCGACGACTTCGCCTCAGGCGGCGTCATCGGCGATCCTTCCACGGCGTCCGCCGCCGACGGCGAGCTGCTGGCCGCGCAGCTCGTGGCGGACGGCGTTGCGACGATCGGCGAGATCGCGCGCTGGCCGATCGGGCCGAGGGGTGCCTGACGTGATGCACCCGACACCGACCGCCGATGACTGGTCGGAGCTCCCTGATGACCCGATCGTGCTGCTCGAGCGCTGGCTGCCACGCAACGACGATCCCGAGCGCCCGCTCATGACGCTCGCGACGATCGACGCCGACGGACTGCCGGACGCCCGCTCGCTGCTGCTGTCGGGATGGGACGCCGCGGGGTTCTACTGGCATGCGGATGCGCGGTCGCGGAAGATCGCGCAGGTCACCCGCGTACCCGCCGTCGCACTGTGCCTGCCCCTGCTGGGGACCCCCCACCCCGAGACGAAGCACCAGCTCGTCGTGCAAGGTGTCGCGGAGCCGGCGCCCGCGTCCGAGCAGAAGCGCGCCTATGCCGCCCGTTCCGTCTATCTGCGCCAGCTCGCCTGGCAGAACACGCCGGAGTTCGCGGCACGGCCGCAGCAGGAGCGGATCGCGGCATGGGACGCGTTCGCGCGTGCGCACGCCGGGACCGAGCTCGCTCCCCCGCCGACCTGGACCGGATATCTCGTGCGCCCCGCACGGCTCACGTTCTGGTTCGGCAGCTCCGAGACGGCCAGCCGACGTCTGGAGTACGCACGGCGCGACGACGTATGGGAGCGGCGGATCCTTGCAGGCTGACCGGACGGCGGAGGCGACCCGCAACTGCCCCAAGCACATGACGTATGGCCCGTGCGGCGGCGTGGGGTTCGACGGTACGTGCGAGATCGACCCCGCGATGCACTGCGGGTTCGTCGACCGTGCGACCATTTCGTGGCGCGGCGTCACGACGCCCGCGGGTCGAGTGCTGCCGGCTGCGGTGGCGGCCGACCCGCTGCCGGCGCCGACGAGGTCGCCCGGTGCCGCGCGCGTGCGGGATCTGCTCGAGACACGGCGCATCATCGTGGCCGACCTCCCTGCGCGACCGCTCGATGCGGCCTCGCTCGCCGCGTGCGCGGCCGCGATGGCGGGTCCTGTCGACGCCGTGCTCTCCGGCGACGCGGGTCCCGCCCGCGTGCAGTTCGCGCCCACCTATCGCGCGCGGCTCATCGCCGACGCGGGCATGCTGCCGTTCATCGGCCTCAACTGCCGTGACCGCAACCGCGTCGCACTGGAGGGCGAGCTCGCGGGGCTCGCGCATGCCGGCGCCGGCGTCGTGCACTGCGTCACGGGAGATCACACCGACACCGGTTCTCGCCCCGATGCGATGCCGGTGTTCGACATCGACTCGACGCAGCTCGCCGCGCTGGCGCGCGCCGCGGGTCATCTCGTGTCGGTCGGCGAATCCCCCTCGACCCCACCGACCGAGCGTCGTGCCGAGCGGCTCCGCGAGAAGGAGAAGGCGGGCGCCGACCTGTGCTTCGTCAACCATTGCGGCGGCGCGCAGGCGGTGGCGCGCTTCGTCGCGCAGGCGCGCGCACTCGGCTCGACGGCCGGGTTCATCCCCTGCATCCCGGTCGTCCTGGACGAAGGGTCTGCACAGCTGCTGCGCACGTTCACGACACTCGTGCTGCCCCCGGGGTACCTGGCGGGCATCTTGGACTCCGCCGATCCGCGCGAAGCCGGCATCGTCGCCGCCGTGGAGCTCTCGCGGTCCATGCTCGCGATCGACGGCGTCGTCGGAGTCGACCTGTCCGGGGGCGCGGCGCCCGGCCGAGAACTCGAGCACGCGCGCGATCTGGCCGAGATCGCCCGTCGTCTCCAGGACGCACGGTGAACGGCTACCGGTTCACGGGCGCGGTCGCGATCGTCGTCGACGGGCGCACCGAGCGGGGCGCGGGCGCAGAGCTCGTCGTCCGCGACGGCGTCGTGCACGAGAGCGCCCGGGGCGACGAGACCGAGATCGACGCGACCGGCTGCGTCATCACCCCCGGTCTGGTCAACGCGCATCACCACCTGCTGCAGAGCGCGTTCCGCACCGACCCCGGAACGCGCAGCGTTCCGATGTCCGTCTGGCTGGAGACGATGGCGGCGGCGTATGCACGGATCGGGGTGGATGCCGAACTGGCGGGCGCCGCGGCAGCCGTCGGCATCGCCGAAGGACTGCTGGCAGGCGTCACGACCGTCGCCGATCATCACCTGACCTGGCCCACCGGCGCGGACGGCCTCGCGATCGCCACGGCGACGGCCGATGCCGCTGTCGCCCTCGGTGGTCGGCTCGTCTTCGTGCGCGGCGCCGCCCGCGACGATCCGCAGGAGGCGGCCGCACGCACGGCCGAGATCGCCGCCGCGTGGCTCGGCGCCGATCCGGCCGAGGACGCGGCCGTCGCGGGCGTGACGCGTGGCGGGATGCTGCAGCTGGCCGTCGGGCCGGCGGGCGTGCACTCCGATCCTCGCGAGACCTTCGCGCTGCTGGCCGAGGTCGCGGCCCGCTACGGTCTGCGACGGCGCACTCAGGCCAATGAACAGGTCGACGTCGACATCGCGCTCGAGAAGTACGGTCGGCGTCCGCTCGATCTGCTCGACGAGTGGGGCTGGCTGGCCCCCGATGTGACCCTCGCCCACCTGTGCGATGTCACTGCCGGGGAGATCGATCGCCTCGCCGCGCGCGGGGTGACGGCGACGCACGCCCCGGGCTGCGACGTGCCGATGGGATGGGGCGTGGCGCGCGTGGCGGATCTGTCGGCCGCGGGCATCCCGGTGGGGCTGGGCACGAGCGGCGGCGGGTCCAACGACGCCGGGCACCTGTTCGCCGACGCACGGCTGGCGATGCAGATCTCGGGGCTGGTCGGCCCCGCGCTGTCCGTGCGTGCCGTCCTCGAGATGGCGACGGCGGGCTCTGCGCGAGGGCTCGGGCGACCTGAGCTCGGGCAGTTGCGTCCAGGCGCTGCCGCAGACGTGTGCGTCTGGGATGTCTCGGGCGTCGCGGACGCCGGTGTCGCGGACCCCGTCGCGGGGCTGCTGTGGGCCTCACCGGGCCGGCGCCCCCGCGACGTGTTCGTGGCCGGTCGCGCCGTCGTGCGCGACCGCACGCTGCTCAGCGCGGACGAGGACGATGTGGCAGCCCGACTGAACACCCTGCTCACGGCGCGTTCAGCACTCGCAGATGGCGAGCGGACGTAGGGCGGGTGGGACTTGAACCCACGAATCGTCGGGTTATGAGCCCGCTGCCTTAACCAGCTTGGCCACCGCCCCGCGCCGGATGATCCGGCAGACCGAGTCTAACGACGTCTCGGCTCGTCGCGGTCACGCACCGGCGGCTCCGGCCAGACCTTGGCCACGGCATCCGTCAGCTTCTCCGCGTTCGTCCGCGGCTCTCCCGGCGTGCCGCTGCCGCGCGCAATGGGCACCTCACCGCTGTTCTGGCTGACGACCTCGGGATGGAATCGCGCAAGGAGGAAGACGCCCGCGACGGCAAGAGCGCCCGCGATGACGAAGCCGATATACGCGCCGAAGGGGGCGCCGTCGGCTTCGTGCAGCACGGCGAGACCGATGATGATCGCGACGATGGGGTCGACGACCGTGAGGCCGGCGATCATGAGGTCCGGGGGCCCGGAGGCGTAGGCCGTCTGCACGAAGTAGGCCCCCGAGGCGGTGCCCGCGACGAGCGCGACGACACAGATGATCGTGAGCCAGTCGAAGTTCTCGTTCTGCACGCGGTTGATGACGACCTTCGCGAGGGTCGCCACGAAACCATAGATCATGCCGGCGGCGACGATGTAGAAGAGGGCCGATGCCCGCTGGCGGTACCACAACCAGGAGCCGCCCACGACGACGATCACAGCCGCGAGGATGATGAGCACGGTGATGAGCTGCGCATCACTGACCGGCGTCTCCGTCGCGTAGATCGCGGCGATCGTGACGAAGGTGAAGATGCCCGCGATGCACAGCGTGATCGCAGTGATCGACTGGCGCGTGGGCTTGTGCCCGCTGATGCGGGCATTCAGCAGCGTGGTGATGACGAGCGACACGGCACCGAGAGGCTGCACCAGGATGAGGGGCGCGAACGACAGCGCCGCCAACTGGCAGACGATCGCGAGCCCGAGCATGACGGTGCCCGACACCCAGGAGGGACGGCGCAGGAGGTTCCAGATCTGACCCCCGGTGAGCCCCGTGCCACCGTCCGTGCCGGTGAGCCGTTCGACCTTCTGCACGCCGCGGTGCTGATACTGCGCCCCGAACGACATGAAGACCGCACCGAGCAGCGCCAGCGGGATGCCGATCAGGATGCGGGGGTCCTTGAAGACGCCGACCAGCTGGTCAGTCACGTCCCCGAGGTCGGCCGCCAAGACATCCATGCCGTCGACACTAACCGTCGAGCGCGGTCGATAGGCTCAAGGCGTGGCCGTTCTTCCGATTCG
>QFPD01000085.1 GCA_003248845.1 Microbacterium sp.
GAATGTGACGGACTTCGAGGATGTCGTCGCGGTGGCGGAGTCGCCTACTCCCGCGCTGCCGGTAGAGCTCACGGATGCTGACGGCTACGACGTCTCCGTTACGGATGTGTCCCGAATCGTGGCATTGGATCTCTACGGTACGTATACGAAAACCCTCGAGGGCCTAGGGCTTACGGACAATATCGTGGGTCGCACGGTGTCGTCGACGGAAAACGCTATCGCCGATCGCCCCGTCGTGATCGATTTCGTCGTGTCGGCCGACGCGATGGTGTGGCCGATGGTTCCGCAGGGCGTCAGCAACAGCTACATCCAGTACGCGCGCGATCACGCGCCGAGCTTCGACGAGGAGGACTGACCATGAGCAAGCACGTTCTGAGCCTCCTCGTCGAGGACAAGCCCGGCCTCCTCACGCGCGTCGCGGGCCTGTTCGCCCGTCGCGGCTTCAACATCGAATCGCTCGCCGTGGGCGTGACCGAGGTGCCGGGGCTGTCCCGCATTACGGTCGTCGTCGACGTCGAGGGCCTGCCGCTCGAGCAGGTGACGAAGCAGCTGAACAAGCTCGTCAATGTCATCAAGATCGTCGAGCTCGAGCAGACGGCATCGGTCCAGCGCGAGCACATGCTGATCAAGGTGCGCGCCGACAACCAGACGCGGTCGAACGTCATCGAGGTCGTGAATCTCTTCCGCGCGTCCGTCGTCGACTATGCCACCGACGCCCTCGTCATCGAGGTGACCGGCGACCGCGGCAAGGTCGACGCGATCCTGCGTGCGTTGGAGCCCTTCGGCATCAAGGAGCTCGCGCAGTCCGGCATGGTCGCCATCGGCCGCGGCGGCAAGTCCATCACCGAGCGGGTCCTCCGCGGCTGACCCCTGAACCACTACCAAGGAGAAACAACAACCATGGCTGAGATCTTCTACGACTCCGACGCCGACCTGTCCATCATCCAGGGCAAGAAGGTCGCGATCGTCGGATACGGCTCGCAGGGGCACGCGCACGCGCAGAACCTGCGCGACTCCGGTGTTGAGGTCGTCATCGCCCTCAAGGACGGCTCCAAGAGCACCGCGAAGGCGCAGGAGGACGGTTTCGAGGTCAAGAACGTCGCCGATGCGACCGCGTGGGCCGACCTCATCATGATCCTCGCGCCCGACCAGCACCAGCGCGGCATCTACAGCGAGTCCATCGCCCCGAACCTCGCCGAGGGCAAGACGCTCGCCTTCGCGCACGGCTTCAACATCCGCTTCGGCTACATCGACGCTCCCGAGGGCGTCGACGTCATCCTGGTCGCCCCGAAGGCGCCGGGCCACACGGTCCGCCGCGAGTTCGTGGCCGGCCGGGGCATCCCCGACATCATCGCCGTCGAGAAGGATGCCTCGGGAAGCGCCTGGGCGACCGCTCTGTCGTACGCGAAGGCGATCGGCGGCACGCGCGCCGGCGTCATCAAGACGACCTTCACAGAGGAGACCGAGACCGACCTGTTCGGTGAGCAGTCGGTGCTCTGCGGCGGCATGAGCCACCTCGTCGAGTACGGCTTCGAAACGCTCACCGAGGCGGGCTACCAGCCCGAGATCGCCTACTTCGAGGTGCTGCACGAGCTGAAGCTCATCGTCGACCTCATGTGGGAGGGCGGCATCGCCAAGCAGCGCTGGTCGATCTCCGACACGGCGGAGTACGGCGACTACGTCTCCGGCCCCCGCGTCATCGACCCCTCCGTCAAGGAGAACATGAAGGCCGTCCTCGCCGACATCCAGTCGGGTGCGTTCGCCAAGCGCTTCATCGACGACCAGGATGCCGGTGCTCCCGAGTTCCTCGCCCTCCGCGAGAAGGAGGCGCAGCACCCCATCGAGAAGACGGGCAAGGAGCTGCGCTCGCTCTTCGCGTGGAAGCAGCAGGACAGCGACTACACGGAGGGCTCGGCCGCGCGCTGAGTCCCGCAGACTCTCGGCACACCCGCCGAGCCAGGCTGTCACAGGCCGGGAAGCCCGACCCCCTACCCGGGGTCGGGCTTCCGCCTTTTGCTAGCGTGAGGACATGACCGCCGTAACTGCCGGGACTGCCGCCCTCGAGATCGCCGTCCAGGATCCTGCGGGAGCGCGAACCGCCATCCATGCGGGCGCCGATCGGCTCGAGCTCTGCCAGGCGCTCGGGGTCGGAGGGCTCACGCCGTCGATCGGACTCGTCGACGCTGTGGTGGCGGCCGTCGGCGGCGAGAGGGTGAACGTCCTCGTCCGCCCGCGAGGTGGGGGATTCGTCTACGACCGCGAGGAGGTGGCGCTCGTCGCCGACGATATCGCGGCCGCGGTTCGCGCGGGTGCCGGCGGCGTCGTGATCGGGGCGCTCACTCCGCAGGGGGACGCCGACCTCGAGGCCGTCGCACGGTGGCGGGATGCCGCGGGCGAGGTGTCGCTCGTCTTCCACCGGGCGATCGACGCGACGTCCGACCCGGTCGCGGTGCTCCGGCAGCTGGCGGGGGCGGGCGTCGACCGGATCCTGACTTCCGGCGGTGCGGCACGGTCGGTCGACGGAGTGTCGACGCTCGCGCGCCTCGTCGACGCTGCGGGAGACGTCGAGATCATGGCGGGGGGCGGCATCCGGCCGGCTGACATCCCGGCGATCCTCGCGTCCGGCGTCCACGCCGTGCACCTGTCCGCACGGGGCCAGGCAGGACTCGATGAGCCCTCGGGGCCCGGCGGCGGAGACGCCGGCTACGACGTCACGGATCCCGCGGTCGTCGCAGAGGCACGCGCTGCCGTGCACGGCGTGCCTCGCGTCTGAGCGCGATACGCTGAGCCGCGTGAGCACAGGACGCGACGACGACGCCCTCCGCTGGGACGGAGACGATGACCCCACGCTGGTGTCGTCGCAGAGTTCCGCCGTGCCGAAGGAGGAGCCTCTCGCGCTGCCGGATGGTTTCACGGCCGTCGGCAAGGACAGCGAGAAGGTCGGGCGGATCGAGGCGGACGGTGCGGTCGTCATGCCGGGGGAGCGCGCGCCGCTGTCGAACACGGTGCTGCTGACTCTGGGCGTCCTCGCGGGCGTCTATCTGCTCTTCACGATCGGTTGGATCGTCGGTGGCCTGCGACTGCAGGGCACCGCGCAGTTCCTCGTGAGTCCTGTCGGGTACCAGGCTGCTCTGTGGCTCGCGATCGCCGCGCCCCTCCTGTGGTTCGTCGCGGCTTACGTGCTCTCGCGCACCGCGAGGACGTGGGTGCGGCTCGTATGGCTCGTGGCGGGGCTCGTTCTGCTCGTCCCGTGGCCCTTCGTCATGGTGGGCGCGGTCGGGGCGGTGGCGGCATGACGTCGGCATCCACCACCGCCGGTGCGAAGACGGCGCGTCCGGGCGACCTCCCGATCTGGGTCATCGTCGCGGTCTCGGTGTTCTTCGGCCTCTTCTACGCGTACGCGGTGTGGAACGCGATCGCCTTCCTCGTCTCCCAGGCGACCGGGCCGCTGGGGCTCAACGGTGCCGGCTGGGCGATTCTGCTCGCCGCGGTGGTGTTTCCCCTCGTCGCCTTCGGGGTGGCGTTCGCGATCGGCTGGCGCCGTGCGTGGTGGGAGTTCGCGCTGACGCTTCTCGCGGGGCTCGGGCTCGTCGCGGTGTTCTGGTTGAACGTCGTGGCGTACAGCGTCACGAACGGTGCGACGCTCCTCGGATGACCCCGGCTGTCACACGGTCATTCGGGCCCACCCGGCGCCGGTAGGCTGAAGGCCTTCCCCGTCTCGTTCGCAAAGGTCTGCCGCCGTGTCCAAGCCCGTCGTCCTGATTGCCGAAGAACTCTCTCCCGCCACGATCGATGCCCTCGGCGAGGGCTTCGACGTGCGCAACGTCGACGGCACGGACCGTCCCGCGCTGCTCAGCGCGATCGCCGACGCCGACGCGATCCTCATCCGCTCGGCGACCAAGGTGGATGCCGAGGCGATCGCCGCGGCATCCCGCCTCAAGGTCGTCGCCCGTGCGGGCGTCGGTCTCGACAACGTCGACATCAAGGCCGCCACGGCTGCCGGCGTCATGGTGGTCAACGCGCCGACGTCGAACATCATCTCCGCGGCCGAGCTCACCGTCGGTCACATCCTGAGCCTTGCCCGGCACATTCCGGCGGCGCACGCATCGCTCGCGGCCGGCGCCTGGAAGCGCAGCTCGTTCACCGGAACCGAGCTCTTCGAGAAGACGGTCGGGATCATCGGTCTCGGCCGCATCGGCGCGCTCATCGCCGCGCGTCTGCAGGGGTTCGGCGTCACGGTCGTCGCGTACGACCCGTACGTCACGCCCGCGCGTGCCCAGCAGCTCGGCGTGACCCTGCTCCCGCTCGACGAGCTTCTCGCGCAGAGCGACTTCGTCACGATCCACATGCCGAAGACCCCCGAGACGACCGGCATGATCGGCGCCGAGCAGTTCGCGCTCATGAAGCCGACGGCATACGTCGTCAACGTCGCCCGCGGCGGTCTCATCGACGAAACAGCGCTCTATACGGCACTGACGACGGGTGAGATCGCGGGCGCGGGCCTCGATGTCTTCACGTCCGAGCCCCCGAAGGAGGACGGCACGGCCTTCCCCCTGCTCTCACTCCCGAATGTCGTCGTCACGCCGCACCTCGGTGCGTCGACCGACGAGGCGCAGGAGAAGGCGGGCATCTCGGTCGCGCGCTCGGTGAAGCTCGCGCTCGAGGGCGACCTCGTCCCCGACGCCGTCAACGTCGCCGGTGGCGTCATCGACCCCTTCGTGCGCCCCGGCATCGCTCTCGTCGAGCAGCTCGGCCAGGTTTTCTCGGGACTTGCCGCGAGCGCGCTGACGAGCCTCGACATCGAAGTGCGGGGCGAGCTCGCCGCGTACGACGTCAGCGTCTACCGGCTCGCTGCGCTCAAAGGCATCCTGTCGAAGATCGTGAGCGAGAACGTCTCCTACGTCAACGCGCCCCTGTTGGCGGAGCAGCGCGGCATCGAGACCCGGATGATCGTCGAGGCCGACAGCCCGCTGTACCGCAACATCACGATCCTGCGCGGAACGCTCTCCGACGGCACGGTGCTGACCGTGGCGGGGACGCTCGCCGGCACGCGCATGGTGCCGAAGATCGTCGGCATCAACGGCTACGAGATCGAGGTGCCGATCGAGCAGCGCCACATCGTCATGCGCTACGCGGACCGGCCGGGCATCGTGGCGATCTACGGACAGGAGCTGGGGGAGGCGGGCATCAACATCGCGGGGCTGTTCGTCGCGCACCCGGATGCCTCGGGCCGTGCCCTCTCGGTCCTGACGGTCGATCAGCCCGTGCCCGACGAGATCCTCGAGAACATGCGTGCCGCGGTCGCGGCGGACCTGTTCCGTCAGATCGAGATCACTGCGGAGTGATCGGCTGATCAGCGCACGGAGGCTTCGACGAGCGCGATGAGCGCATCGAGGTCGCCGGCGCGGGGGACCGGTGCCGCGGCGGCGGGGCCGCCGAGGGCGTTGTTGTAGTACAGCCCGTCGCTCACGAGCAGGACGAGCGCCAGTGCCGTGTCATCGCGGACGTGGGGCCGCAGAGCGTCGGCCCAGCGGGTGCGCACGTGCCGCAGCGCCTCCGCGGCGGCGTGATGGCCACCTTGCGCCAGACGCGATGTCGCAATGAGGACCCGATCGAGCGGGTCGTCGTCCATCACAGACGTGCGCAAGAAGAAGGCGACTGCTCCCTCGGCGGCGGATGCCATTGCGTCGAGATCCGCGCCGACGAGGGCGTCGAGGCGGTCCAGGAGCGCGCCTTCGAGCGCGTCCTTCGTCGCGTAGTGGTAGAGCAGGCCGCCCTTCGAGACGCCCGCGACACGGGCGGCGGCATCCATGGTCGCTGCGCGTTCGCCCTCGTCGATCAGAAGGCGTTCGAAGGCATCGAGGACGCTCTCTCGGGCGTGCGGAGGTCGGGCCATGTCTGTTACTATACCGGCTGGACGGTCTAGAAATGACATTGACGGAAGACCTTCGGATCGCCGACGCGCAGGGTCGACGGGTGGGCTGGCGCGGGTGGGCGGCCCTCATCGTGCTCATGCTCCCCGTGCTGCTCGTCTCGGTCGACAACACGGTTCTGAGCTTCGCGCTGCCCGACATCGCGCGCGACCTCGGGCCGACGAGTGCGCAGCAGCTGTGGATCATCGACGCGTATCCGCTCGTGCTCGCCGGTCTCCTCGTGACTATGGGGACTCTCGGCGACCGGTTCGGCCGCCGCCGCATGCTCCTGATCGGTGCGATCGGATTCGCCGCGATCTCCGCCCTCGCGGCCTTCGCCCCGAGCGCCGGCTGGCTGATCGCCGCCCGCGCGGGAATGGGCGTGTTCGGTGCGATGCTCATGCCGTCGACGCTGTCGCTGCTGCGTTCGATCTTCACCGATCGCGAGCAGAGGCGCTTCGCCATCGCCGTGTGGGCGGCGATGTTCTCGGCGGGTGCAGCCGCGGGGCCCATCGTCGGCGGCATTCTCCTCGAGCACTTCGCGTGGGGCTCGGTGTTCCTCCTGGCGGTGCCCGTGCTTCTCCCTCTCCTGGTGTTGGCCCCGCTCCTCGTGCCGGAGAGCCGAGACCCGCGCCCGGGCCGCATCGATCCGATCTCGATCGTCTTCTCGATGGCGACGATGGTGCCGATCGTCTTCGCGATCAAGGAGGCCGCGGTGCACGGCTTCGACCTCACGATCCCGGCGCTCGTTCTCGTCGGCCTCGTCTTCGGCGCGCTGTTCGTACGTCGGCAGCTGCGGATGGAGGTGCCGATGCTCGACATGCGCCTGTTCGCCCGGGGCACGTTCACGGGCGCGCTGCTCGTCAACCTGCTGAGCGTCGTCGCGCTCGTCGGATTCCTGTTCTTCGTCGCTCAGCACCTGCAGCTGATCGTCGGACTCTCGCCGATGCAGGCCGGGTTCGCGCTCGTTCCCGGCATGGTCGCGATGATCGTCTCCGGGCTGGTCGTCGTGCCGATCGCGTCGCGGGCGAATGACCGCGTCGTCGTGCCGGCGGCGCTCGCGTTCTCCGTTGCCGGGTACGTGCTCGTGGCGCTGTCGGCGACCGATGCCGACCTCGGACTTCTCGTCGCCGCCTTCGTGCTCCTCGGTCTCGGCATCGGTGCCGCCGAGACGGTCTCGAACGATCTCATCCTCTCGAGCGCACCGCCGGAGAAGGCCGGGGCCGCGAGCGCCGTATCGGAGACGGCGTACGAGCTGGGCGCGGTCCTCGGCACCGCCGTCCTCGGCGGCATCCTGACCTCCCTCTTCCGCACCGGCATGACGCTGCCCCCGGAGGTCACCGGGAGCGCCGCCGATGCCGCGCGCGAGACGCTCGCCGGCGCCATGGCGGTGGCCGAGCAGCTCGGGGGAGCGCTCGGCGACCAGGTGCGCCTCGCCGCGGCGCACGCCTTCGACTCCGGAGTCGTCGTGACCTCTCTCGTGGGCGCGGGCCTCGTCGTCGCAGCGGCTGTGATCGCGGCCGCTACGCTGAGTACGAGACCCCATACCAGCGAGGAGAGCGATGTCGCGCGTCATCAGATTGGCACTGATCCCCGGTGACGGCATCGGGCCCGAAGTCGTCGCTGAAGCCGAGAAGGTCCTCGATGCGGTGACAGCGGGCTCCGACGTCGCCTTCGAGAAGACCCGGTTCTCGCTCGGAGCGGCGCGATACCTCGAGACCGGCGATACGCTCACCGACGGCGACCTCGCGGCGATCGCGGGCCATGACGCCATCCTGCTCGGCGCCGTCGGCGGAGTCC
>QFPD01000368.1 GCA_003248845.1 Microbacterium sp.
GAGCGGGCTCCCGAACGCGTGCCGGTCGCCCGCTAGCTCGATCATCAGGGCGAGCGCGCGCTCGCCAGTGCCGAGCGCGCGCATGCAGTGGTGGATGCGCCCCGGGCCGAGCCGCGCCTGCGCGATCGCGAACCCGTCGCCCTCGCCGCCGATGAGGTTCGCGGCGGGCACGCGCACGTCGTCGAACACGATCTCGGCGTGACCGCCGTGGTCGCGATCGTCGTAGCCGAACACGGTGAGCGGGCGCACGATCCGCACGCCCGGGGTGTCCCGCGGCACGAGGATCATCGACTGCTGGCGGTGCCGGTCGGCGTCCGGGTCGGTCTTGCCCATCACGATGAAGATCTTCGCGTCGGGGTTCATCGCCCCGGTCGACCACCACTTGCGGCCGGAGACGACGTAGTCGCCGCCGTCGCGACGGATCCGCGTCGCGATGTTCGTCGCGTCGGACGAGGCGACGTCGGGCTCGGTCATGCAGAAGGCAGAACGGATCTCGGCATCCAGCAGCGGGCGCAGCCAGGCATCCTTCTGCTCCGGCGTGCCGAAGTCGTTCAGCACCTCCATGTTGCCGGTGTCGGGGGCCGCGCAGTTGAACGCCGGGGGAGCGAGGCGGGTCGACCAGCCGGTGACCTCGGCGACGGGGGCGTACTGCAGGTTCGTGAGGCCCGCGCCGTGCGCACCGGGGAGGAACAGGTTCCACAGGCCCTGCGCTCTCGCCTCGCGCTGCAGGTCGCGCACGATGGGGCGCACCGTCCATTCCTCCGGAGACTGCGCGAGCTGCGCGTCGAGCACGGGCTCGGCGGGGAGCACGCGCTCGTCGACGAAGCGGCGCGCCTTCGCGATCAGTGCGGTCGTCTGCTCATCGAACGAGAAGTCCATCAGCGTGCCTCCAGTCCTCGGCGGGCGAGCGGCTCGACGAGCGCGCCCATGCGATCGAAGCCCGCGCCGACGGTGTCGCCGGCGCGGAAGCGGTAGTGGATGCCCTCGAGGATGACGGCGAGCTTGTACGCGGCGAACGCGCGATACCAGTCGAGGGTCGGTACGGCGATGCCCGCGCGCGCGGCGTACGCGTCGACCAGTTCGTCGAGGTCGGGGTAGCCGGCGGCGGGGTCGACGGCGCTCGGGACGGCGGCCGCGAGGACCGGGTTGGCGGCGCCGTCAGCGTCTCCGTCGTCGCCCGCGAGGTCGCCGATGGTCCAGTAGAGCGCGAACATGCCGAGGTCGACGAGCGGGTCGCCGAGCGTCGCCATCTCCCAGTCGAGGATCGCCGAGACGTGCGCGTCGTCGCGCCCGCCGACCACGAGCGCGTTGTCGAGACGGTAGTCGCCGTGCACGATCGCCGGGCGGCCGGATGCCGGCACGTCGCCCTCGAGCGATGCCTGCAGCGCGTCGAGGGTGGGCGTCTCGCGCGAGCGTGACGCGTCGAGCTGCCGCCGCCACGTGCGCAACTGACGTTCGAGGTACCCGTCGGGTCGCCCGAAGTCGCCGAGGCCGACGGAGTCGGGATCGACCGCGTGCAGATCGGCGAGGTGCGCGGCGAGCGAGATCCCCAGCCGGTGCAGCGCCGCGGGGGTGAAGCCGGCGTTGTCGGCGGGTCGGGCCAGCACGCGCCCGGGCGCGCACTCCATGACGAAGAACAGGGTGCCGGTGACCTCGTGGGTGTCGGTGTCATCGACGATGTCGACGGCGACCGGCACGGGCACCGCGGAGCCGGCGAGCGCCGAGATGACGCGATGCTCGCGGCGCATGTCGTGGGCGCTGGAGAGCACGTGCCCGAGCGGCGGCCGCCGCAGGATGAGGGGTCGCCGCGTCCGCTCGATCCGGTAGGTGAGGTTGCTGCGTCCGCCCTCGATCACGGCCGCCGTGATCCCGCTGCCGTCTGCCGGTCGGGCGGGGGGGTCGGCGTCGGGGTTGGGGTTGGCGTTGTGGTCGCGTTCGGGCTCCCGCGCGGGCGCAGGCGAGAGCTCGGGGTGTGTGCGGTCGATCCACGCGGCGAGCCCCGCGACGTCGAGCCCTGGAACGTCGGTCATCGT
>QFPD01000086.1 GCA_003248845.1 Microbacterium sp.
TCCCGCCTCCTCGCCGACGTCGGCGCCGCTCCGCTGCACGCCCGAATCGATATCACTCCGGAAGGACGACTCTCATGAGCCTCGCGACCCGCACGGCCAACCGCGTCATCCTGCTTCTCCTCTCGCTCGTCGCGTTCGCCGTCGCGGCGACCGCGAGCTGGCCGCTCATCAGCGGGGCGCCCCTGCCGTTGCTCGATGCGCTCGACGAGGCTCGGCGCCGGAGCACGATCACCGCGACAGGCTGGGCATGGATCGCGGTCGCGCTCGCCGCCGCCGCCGTGGTCGTCGCGATCGCCATCGTGGTCTCGCGCGTTCCCCGACCCCAGCACACCGCGGCCCGCGAAGACGGTGTCGACATCGACGACACGGTCATCGCCGACCTCATGCGCGACTCGCTGCGCGACGTGCCCGACGTCCTGGCCGTGGGGGTGCGGACGGAGCGCGACGTCGTCCGTGTGCGCGTCGAGGTCCGTCCCCGCGCCGAACTCGTCGCCCTGCGCGCGCACCTCGCCGATGCCGTCGCCGACACCGATCGCCGACTCGGCCTCACTCTTCCCCTCGTCGTGCACGTCAGCGCGGGCCTGCGGTCCACGTTCGCGCACGAGCGCCGCGTCGCCTGACGCGGCATCCCTCCCGGCGACCGCCGGGAGTCGACCGACCGGTACCACTCACCGACAACACGAAAGGAGCCCCTCATGGGCTTTGCAGATGACGTCAAGAACACGGCCGAGAACCTCGCCGGAAAGGCGAAGGAAGCGATCGGCAACCTCACCGACAACGACAAGCTCGTCGCGGAGGGCAAGGCCGATCAGGTCAAGGCGCACGCCAAGGACGCCGCGTCCGACGTGAAGGATGCCGCGAAGGACGCGAAGGACGCGCTCGGCGGCAAGTGAGCGCGCAGGGGCGGGGGCGGGACGACAACGTCTCGGCCCCGTCCCGACGCGGTGGGACGGTCTCAGACGAGCAGCTGATGGCGGGCGAGATCGCGGTAGAGCGGAACGCTCTCGACGAGCTCCGCGTGGGTGCCCTGACCGACGACCTCGCCCCGGTCGAGCACGATGATGACGTCGCTGTCGACGACCGTCGAGAGTCGGTGGGCGATCACGACGAGCGTGCGCCCCGCGGCGACCGCATCGATCGCCTCGCGCATGCGCTGCTCGTTGAGGCCGTCGAGCGATGACGTGGACTCGTCGAGCAGCAGGATCGGGGGTGCGGCCAGCAGCGCCCGCGCGATCGCCAGACGCTGACGCTCGCCCCCCGACAGCATGACGCCGGCCTCGCCCACGGGCGCGTCGAGCCCGAGCGGTGAGCGCTCGAGCACGTCGCCGAGGTTCACAGCGCGAAGCACCCGCTCGCAGGCGGCGTCGGATGCCGCGGGGGAGGCGAGCCGCAGGTTGTCGCCGATCGTGCCGGCGAGGGTGGGGGCATCCTGCTCGACGTAGCCGAGCTGCGCACGCAGTCGCGTGCGGTCGATGCGCCGGACGTCGGTGCCGTCGAGCAGCACCGCGCCCTCATCCGGGTCGTAGAAGCGCTCGATGAGCGCGAGGGTCGTCGACTTGCCCGCCCCGGACGGCCCGACGAGGGCGACGCGCGCGCCGCGCGGCACGGCGAACGATACGCCCCGGAGGACCTCCCCGCCTGCCGCGGCGACCGGGACGGCGTCTGCATGCACGTCGGCGAGCGTCCGCGACGCCTCCTGCTCGGCGCTGCGGCGGGCGTCGACGACGGCGTCGGGGTAGCGGAACCGGACGCCCCGGAACTCGATGGCGGGAGCGTCGCGGGTGGCGAGCAGGTCACCCACCGTCTGCACGGGACCGGTGAGATCGGCGTCGGCGCGCCGCGCGGCGTCGACGCGGGCGGCGACCTCGGCATCCGTCGCCGTCTCGGTGGGCAGGTCGAGCACCTCCTGGATACGTCCCAGGGCGCCGAGCGCCTGGTTGACCGAGGTGATGGCCCCGAAGAACGATCCCAGCGGCTGGACGAGGAAGAAGAGGAACATCACGAACGTGACGAGCTGAGCGATCGTGAGGGCACCGGAGGCGACACGGAACCCGCCCACCCCGAGGACGACGAGCAGCGACAACTGCAGGGCGATACCGGCGATCGGCACGATGAACGCCGACGCCTTCGCGACCTGCACGCCGGCGTCGTAGGCGCCGCGCGCCGTCTCTTCGATCGCGGCCTGCTCGCGGCCCGAGGCTCCCGCGGCGCGGATCGTGCGGATAGAACCGACGGCGCGCTCGACGCCCGACGCGAGCTCGCCGACACGTTCTTGCTGCACCGTGGTCGCGCGGCGGATCCGGCCCGCGAGCGCCCCGACGACCGCGACCGATGCGCCGACGACGACGAGGATCAGGAGAAGGAGCAGCGGGTCGATGACGAGCATCGCGACGACGGCTCCGACGAAGATCAGCGCGTTGCCGATCGAGTCGGCGAGGCCCTGCGTGAGCACGGCGTACAGGAGCGTCGTGTCGGTGCCGACGCGCGAGACGAGATCGCCCGTGCGCCGGGCGTCGTATTCCTTCACCGGCAGATGCAGCAGCTGCGCGACGAGGCGCCGCCGGCTCGAGTAGACGACCGCCGTACCGGTGCGCTGCAGGAGGAAGTGCTGGATGCCGCTGATCACCGAACCGACGACGACGAGGCCCACGAGCACCCAGACGAGCGTGCCGAGCGCGTCGCCCGCCTGCACCCGCTGGATGACCTGGCCGACGACCAGCGGCTGCGCGAGCGTCGCCGCGGCGGCCAGGATGCTGAGGAACGCAACGAGGACGAGCACGCCCTTCTGCTCGAAGACGAACGGGAGGAGCTGCCGCAGGCTCGCACGCGGTCCGTCCCCCTTTCCGAAGCGCGGGCGGCGGGTGCGGGTGGTGCTGGACATGTGACCTTCCGGAGCGGCGGGGTAGCTCTATCTTCTCGCGTGCTTCTTGTGCGCCGCCTGACGGCTGAGACCCGTCGCGTCGGCGCCGCAACGTCGCGTCGCGCGGGAGCGGTCGCGGCTCAGTCCGCGAGCTCCGCCGCCCAGGGCAGGTCGGCCCCGGTCCGGCTCACCGTGACGGCGGCCGCCGCCACCGCGCGCTTACCGATCGCCGCGAGATCGTCGCCGTCGAGCTCGACGCCGGAGCGGATCGCGGACTCGGCCAGGAGCGATGCCATGAAGGTGTCTCCCGCGCCGATCGTGTCCACGACCTCGACGCGGGGGGCCGTGACCTCCACGCGGTGCTCGCGCGTCGAGAGGGTGGCGCCGTCGCCGCCGCGCGTGACCGCGACGAGGTTCGGTCCGAGCGCGAGGATGGTGTCGATGACGGCATCCACGCTCTCGATCGCGAAGAGGTACGCGGCATCCTCGTCGCTGAGTTTCACCACGGCGGCACGCCCGGCGATCGCCTCGAAGCGGGTGCGCGCCGCGTCCGGATCTCCGACGAGGCCCGGGCGGATGTTGGGGTCGAACGTCACGATCGCGTCCGGATGCGCATCGAGGATCGCGGTCACCGCCTCCGCTCCCGGCTCGAGGAAGACGCCGAGCGATCCGGTGTGGATGACCGGGATCTCACCGACGGCGACGTCGCGCGGGACATCCCATGCGATGTCGAACTCGTAGGTCGCCGCGCCGCGCTCGTCGAGCGTTGCCCGTGCGGTCGAGGTCGCGCCGTCGTGGAAGGACTCCGGCAGGATGCCGACACCGGATGCCTCGAGGTGGCGCGCGATCGTGCGCCCGCGCTCGTCGCGGCCGAGCCGTGTGAGCAGTGCGGCACCGACCCCTCGGCGGGCGAGGCCGAGGGCGATGTTCGCGGGGCCCCCGCCGGGCGTCTCGACGGTGTCGGCCACGGTGACCGTGATGTCCATGAGCGCCTCGCCGATCACGAGGACGGCGGGGGAGAGCGGTTCCGGCATTCGGGGGTCCTTTCGTCGTCGCCCATTCTGCCCGCTCCGCCGTGTCGGGACTTCCCGCTACCGTGGTGAGGTGCCTCAATCCGTCATTCGGGCGTCCGGTCTGACCAAGGCCTACACGGTCAAGGGAGGGAGCGATGTCCTCGCGGTCGACGGACTCGACTTCGACGTCGCACCCGGCGAGTCGTTTGGCCTCCTCGGCCCGAACGGCGCGGGCAAGTCCACGACGATGAAGATGATCGGGGCCGTCTCCGCGCGCACCGGAGGCGACCTCGAGATCCTCGGCCTCGATCCCGATCGTCACGGACCCGAGATCCGCTCGCGGCTGGGTGTCGTCCCGCAACAGGACAATCTCGACGGCGAACTCAATGCTCGCGAGAACCTCTACATCTACGGCCGCTACTTCGGTCTGCCGGGGCGCGTCTGCCAGCAGAAAGCCGATGAGCTGCTCGCCTTCGCGCAGCTGGAGGACAAGGCGAAGAGCAAGGTCGACCAGCTCTCAGGGGGCATGAAACGCCGACTCACGATCGCCCGCGGCCTCATCAACGATCCGCGCATCCTGCTCCTGGACGAACCCACGACCGGTCTCGACCCGCAGGCGCGCCATGTGCTGTGGGATCGGCTGTTCCGCCGCAAGGTGCGCGGTACGACCCTCGTTCTCACGACGCACTACATGGACGAGGCCGAGCAGCTCTGCGATCGGCTCATCGTCGTCGACAACGGCCGGATCATGGCCGAGGGCACTCCTTCCTCCCTCATCCGCGAGCACTCCAGCCGTGAGGTGCTCGAGGTGCGGTTCGGCTCCGACCGCAACGCGCAGGCCGCCGAGCGGCTGCAGGGGATCGGTGACCGCCTCGAGGTGCTGCCCGACCGCATCCTCATCTACACGATCGACGGTGAGGCGGCGCTGGAGCGCGTGACGGGCGTCGGCCTCGAGCCCCTCACCTCCCTTGTGCGCCGCTCCTCCCTCGAAGACGTGTTCCTCCGGCTCACCGGAAGGTCGCTGATCGAATGAGCGTGCCGTCGTCCTCGTCGGCGGGCGCCGCGCCGGATGCCTCGTCGCATCCGTCGCTCGACGATCTGCGCGCCGAGGCCATCGAGTGGGGCCGCCGCCCGCGCCGATTCGGCACCTGGTACGTCACCGAGCACATGGTGCGCGCGATGCGGGCGTACGGCTGGACAATCGTGGTCGGAGCCGTGGGGCAGCCGATTCTCTACCTGCTCGGCCTCGCGGTGGGGCTCGCGGCGCTCATCCGCGTGCCGATCGTCGATCACGGGAACGAGGTCAGCTATCTGATGTTCGTGGCGCCGGCCCTCCTCGCGACGGCGACGATCTCGGTGGCGAGCGAGGAGATGACCTACCCGGTCATGGCGGGCTTCAAGTGGCGACGCTACTTCTACGGCTTCAACGCCTCGCCGTTGTCGAGCCCGCAGATCGCCAACGGTGTGATCGCCGGAGCCACGGCGCGGATGGTCGTCGCCGCCGCGGCCTACTATCTCATCGTGTGGCTCCTGCCGTTCGGAGCCGTCCCCCATCCCGAGACCGGGTGGCTCGCGATCGTCGCGGGTGTGCTCGCCGGGCTTGCGTTCGGTGTGCCCCTCATGGCGTATGCAGGGTCGATCGAGGACGACAAAGGGCAGTTCGCGCTCGTGCAGCGGTTCCTCTTCATGCCGATGTTCCTCTTCTCCGGAACCTTCTACCCCCTGGACTCCCTCCCGGTGTGGCTGCAGTGGATCGGCTGGATCTCTCCGCTGTGGCACGGCGCCGAGCTCGGACGCGTCGCGACGTACGGAGCAGGTGTCGCGCCCGCGATGATCGCGGTGCATCTCGGCTACCTGCTCGTGCTCACGGCGGCCGGATACCTCTGGGCGCGGAAGGTCTTCACCGAGAGGCTCGCGAAATGACCGCCTCGGCGACCGCGGCTGCGCGGGAGGTCCGCGGCGGCGGTGTCCGTGCGTTGTGGGCGGGAAACCCGCAGGCAGTGGTGCAGCGCGGGCTGATCGCCGCGCGCTCGTCGAGCTGGGCCGTCGTGCTGTCGGGCTTCTTCGAGCCCGTCTTCTACCTGGCATCCATGGGCATCGGGCTCGGGGCGCTGGTCGGCGACGTGCAGACGTCGCAGGGCATCGCCGTCAGCTACGCGGCGTTCATCGCGCCGGCGCTTCTCGCCGTGTCGGCGATGAACGGGGCGATCTACGACTCGACGTGGAACGTCTTCTTCCGCCTCAACTACGGTCGTCTCTACGAAGGCATGCTGGCGACGTCGCTCGGGCCTCTCGACGTCGCCCTCGGCGAGATCCTGTACGCGCTCCTGCGAGGACTCGCATACGCGACGGGCTTCATGATCATCATGCAGGTACTCGGGCTGAACCTGGCGTGGACCGCGATCCTGGCCCTTCCCGCGGTGCTCCTCATCGCCTTCGGATTCGCGAGCCTCGGCATGGGCGTGACGAGCTACATGAAGACGTTCCAGCAGATGGACTGGATCAACTTCGTCCTGCTGCCGATGTTCCTGTTCTCCGCGACCTTCTACCCGATCAGCGTCTACCCGGAGTGGGTGCAGCACATCGTGATGGCGCTGCCGCTCTGGCACGGCGTCGAGCTCATCCGCGGGCTCACGACCGGCATCCTCAGCATCGACATGCTCTGGCACGTGCTGTACTACGTCGTGATGATCGCCGTCGGACTCGTCTTCACGACGCGGCGGCTGCGGGCGCTGTTCCTCGGCTGAACGGGAAGCGCGGGAGCGCGAAGACGAGGGATGCCGCGCAGGCGGACCCGCGCGGCATCCCTCTCATCTCTCGGCGTTGCTCAGAGCGACCCGGTCTCGCCGAGGCCGATGTTCGTGTCGTAGTCGACGTCCTTCGTCTCCTTGGAGAGGAGGAGGGCGATGAGAGTGAGCACCGCCGAGCCGCTCAGGTACAGGCCGACGAGCCAGGGCTGCCCGCCCGCGGCCGCCCACAGCCCGACGGCGACGAGGGGGGCCAGGGCCGCGCCGAGGATCGACGACACGTTGTACGAGATCGCCGACCCGGTGTAGCGCACGTTGGTCGGGAAGAGTTCCGGCAGCACCGCACCCATCGGGCCGAAGGTCGCGCCCATCAGCATGAATCCGATGATGAGGAACGCCTGCGTGAGCGCGCCCGTGAACTTGTCATCGAGCTGCGGCATGAGGAAGACGTTGAACATCAGCCCGAAGACGGCGATGCCGACCGTGATCCAGATGAGGAGCTTCCGGCGACCGACGGTGTCGGCGATGGGGCCGGAGAGGAGGGTGAAGATGCCGAAGAACAGCACGCCGACGATCTGCATGATCACGAAATCCGTGTAGCCGAACCCGAGTCCCGGGACCGGGGCATCCGCGGCCTTCGTGCCGTACGAGAGGGTGAAGCTCGTCATCAGATAGAACAGCACGTAGGTCGCCAGCATGATGAACGTGCCGAGGATGAGGTTCTTGGTGTTCGTGCGGAAGACCTCGCCGAGCGGGAACTTGCGGATCGCGCCGGTCTTCTCGGCCTTCGTGAACGCCTCCGATTCGACGAGCTTGAGGCGCACCCACAGGCCGATGATCACCATGACGGCCGAGAAGAGGAACGGGACGCGCCACCCCCACGTGAGGAACGCCTCGGAGCGCTGCGTCGGGCCGTCCGGGTGGGGGAGGGCGAAGTTGATCAGGAGGAAGATCGTGTTCGCGATGATGAAGCCGATCGGAGCGCCCAGCTGCGGGAAGGTCCCGTACCAGGCGCGCTTGCCCTTCGGGGCGTTCTCG
>QFPD01000087.1 GCA_003248845.1 Microbacterium sp.
GCTCCACACGACCGTGATCGGCCCGGGTGGGCGTACGGTCGAGATCCAGATCCGCACCAACGAGATGCACCAGCAAGCCGAGTACGGCGTCGCGGCGCATTGGAAGTACAAGGAGCGGATGGCGGGGAAGACCCCCGATGCGAAGTCGGTCGACGCCGACATGGCCTGGCTCGCCCACATCTCCGACTGGCAGGCCGAGACGGCCGACCCGGGGGAGTTCCTCGACTCGCTGCGCTTCGAGATCGGTGCGAAAGAGGTCTACGTCTTCACGCCGAAGGGGCGCGTGATCGGTCTTCCGGCCGGAGGGACGCCGGTCGACTTCGCCTACGCCGTGCACACCGAGGTCGGCCACCGCACGATGGGCGCGAAGGTCAACGGACGCCTCGTTCCGCTCGAGACGCCGTTGAACTCCGGCGACGTCGTCGAGGTGTTCACGTCGAAGAACCCCGATGCCGGGCCCAGCCAGGACTGGTTGACGTTCGTGAAGTCGACCCGCGCGCGCAGCAAGATCCGCGGATGGTTCACGAAGGAGCGTCGCGAAGAGGCTGTCGAGCAGGGCAAGGATGCCATCGCACGGGCGATGCGGCGCCAGAACCTGCCCCTGCAGCGCCTCATGAACCAGGACTCGTTCACCGAGGTGGCGCACCAGCTGCGCTACGAGGACGTCACGGCCCTCTACGCCGCTGTTGGAGAAGGCCACGTTTCCACGCAGTCGGTCATCGAGAAGGTGACCGCACTCGTGAGCACCGAGGAGGACACCTCCACCGGGCCGATAGAGATCCCGCACGTCGGCCGCTCGCGCGCGCCGCGCGGCGGCGACTCGGGCGTGCTCGTGCGCGGGGCGCCGGACATCCTCGTGAAGCTTGCGAAGTGCTGCACGCCTGTCCCCGGTGACGAGATCGTCGGGTTCGTCACGCGCGGAAGCGGCGTCTCGGTGCATCGCGCGGACTGCACGAACGTGAAGTCGCTGCTCGGCGACCCGGAGCGGATGATCGAGGTGTCCTGGGCTCCGACCACGAAGAGCGTCTTCCTCGTGCAGATCCAGGTCGAGGCGCTCGACCGCTCGGGGCTGCTCAGCGACATCACTCGCGTTCTCAGCGAGCATCACGTCAACATCCTCTCCGCATCGGTCCAGACGACGAATGACCGGCTGGCGCTCAGTCGCTACGTGTTCGAGATGGGCGACATCGTTCACCTCGACCGCGTGCTCAACGCGGTGCGCCGCATCGACGCCGTCTACGACGTCTACCGCGTCACCTCTTCCTGAGTCAGGCCGGGTCGGGATCCGCTGCCTGCGCCGTCCGCGCCGCACGTATGCGCCGGCGGAGTTCGGTCATCGCGGGTCTCTTGAAACGCAGTCCCTGTGATCGGGTGAGGACATCGAGTGCCTCGTGCGCGAGGCCGGGGCGAACGGCGAGCATCGCCTCGATCGGTGCGTCGATGTCGTCGCCGGCAGCCCGTTCCGGTCTCAGCCGGACGAGGTCCGCGAGGGTGCGCGCCGGACTGGTGATCCAGACGCCGCCGATGCAGTCGAGATCGTCGGCCGAGATCGGCTGCTCCCGACACTCCACGCGCACGTCGAGAGTGGGGCGACCGCGCACTCCTGCTCGGCGCTGCAGAGTGTGCCGCGAGGGCGGCTCTGCCTGGGCGCCGTACACCCAGGCGGCGCTCAGTCGGGTCACGGCGAGGGCGCTCGGTACGCATCCGGCGAGTGACGCCGCTCGCAGCTCGCGTGTTTCGACGGCATCTGCCGGCATGTAGGCGTCGCCGATCTCGACGACATCGCCGTCGAGACGCGCGCACGCGAGTTCCGCCAGCGACAGGCGATCGCCGGCGAAGTAGAGGAAAGGCCACGACATGTCGGGCATCGTGTCACGGCGAGCGGAGAAGAGAGGGCCGGTTCCCCGCATCTGTGGATGGATGGGGGAAACCGGCCCTGTGTGGAGGATTCGACCTCGCTCAGCCGCCGAGGGCCTTGAGCCACCCCTTGCGGGCCTCGAGGGCTTCCGTCGCGCGTGCGATCGCCGACTTGTCCTTCGAGGCTTTCGCCTTCTCGAGGTCGGCTTCCAGCCCGGCGATCGCGTCGCGCAGCTGGCTCGTCATGTCGTTCTGTCGGGCCTTGGTCTCCGGGTTGTTGGCCTTCCAGTCGGCCTCCTCCCGGGACTTCAGGCCCTGCTCGATCTTGCGGAGGTCATCGTCGAGCGCGCGCTCGGCTTCGCGTGGGAAGATTCGACCGATCTCGTCCCAGCGGCGCTGGATGCCGGTCAGAAGGGTCCGCGCTTTGGCGTTGTCTTTCTCTTCGGGCACCGCGGCGGCCTCTACGAGCAAGGCGCGCTTGGCCTCGATCTTCTCCTTGGATGCCTCGGCATCGGCCTGCTCGCGGCCCGCGCGGGCTGCGTACAGCGCGTCGCCGGCAGCCTTGAACCGCGCCCAGAGTGCGTCGTCGGCCTTCTTGCCGGCGCGGCCCGAGGTCTTCCACTGGTCGAGGAGCGAGCGGTAGTCGCCGATCGCGTCCTCGCCGCGCGATACGAGGGCCTCGGCTCGGTCGACGAGACGCGCCTTGGTGTCGCGCGCCGACTTGTGCTGCTCGTCGAGTCCGGCATAGAACTCGCGACGGTGCTTGTCGAGGGTGGCGCGGGCGTCGCGGAATCGCTTCCAGAGCTGCTGGCCGGTGTTCTTCGGCAGGCGGGGCCCGGTGGCCTGATGAGCCTGCCACTGCTCGAAGAGTGCGGTGACCTCCTGCGACGTCTGCTTCCACTGGATCGACTTGGGGTCACGGGCGGCGATCGCTTCGATGCTCTCGACGAGCCTCGTGCGCTCCGCGACCGCGGCGTCGACGGCTTCGCGGTGCGCCTGCGCCTCCTCGGCGGAGGCCTCCGAAAGCGTCGACTCCAGCGCGTCCAGTCGCGTCAGGAGGGCAGCGAGGTCACCGACGGCGGCCGCGCCGACGACGCGCTCGCGCACGGTCGCCGATGTCGAGCGGAGGTCGGACGCGGAGGCGCCACCGGAGCGATGCCGCGTCTCGAGGAGCGTCACCTCGCCGGCGAGGTCGACGTACTTGCGCTCGAAGTAGGCGAGGGCCTCGGCGGGGGTGCCGTCGGGATACTGACCCACGACTCGCCACTCGGCTCCCTCGCGCACCGACACGGTGCCGTCGTCGTCCACGCGCCCGAACGGCTCGGCGGCCGAGGACGTCGGCGCGGGCGCGACAGCGGGGCGGGTCGCGGGCGGCCGCGGCACGGGGATCCGTGCAGGCGTGGGTACGGGAGCGGGCGTCGGGACCTCGGGGGTCTCGTCGGCCGGAGTTTCGGTGGCGTCAGTCACAGATAGCACCTCGTCGCGGCTCACGCCGCATGGGGGTTTCGGTCGGCTCACAGCCTATACGGCACGCGCCGCCGACAGGAGGGACAGGTCAGGGGGCGGTCGGGGTGGGCGAGGGCGTGGCACCGCCCGGGGCGGGGGAGGCCGACGGCTGCGGCGCCCCCGGTATGGTCGGCTCGGGCGTCGGCGTCGGCGTCGCGCTTGGCGAAGGCGTGGGCGTCGGTGCTCCGGGGCCCGCCGTGTAGTACAGAGTCTGACCGCCGACGATCGCCAGGATCAGGATGCCGCCGGCGAGACCGGCGACGAGGTTGTCGCGTCGCCGACGCGCGATCAGGCCGTCGTGGAACTCCTGGCGCGCGCGATACAGCCGCGTGCGCTCCTTCGCTTCGCGCGATTGCTTCTTGCCTGCACCCGTCGCCACTCCGAACCTCCCTCAGATCCCGATGAGCCGGGCCGTAGGCATCCTAACCGGTGGTGCGTGGGCGACCGGTGCCGGCGACACCCCGGTGTCGCAGGCGGCGACTAGCCTGGACGGATGGCTTCGGCATCCGCTCTCTTCCAGGGTCAGACCCCGTTGGCGGTGCGGATGCGGCCGACCTCGCTCGACGAGGTCGCCGGACAATCCCACCTGCTCCGTCCCGGCTCGCCACTCGTAGCGCTCGCGGATGCGGCCCAGGGCGCGGCGGGCGCCGTATCGGTGATCCTGTGGGGCCCGCCCGGAACGGGCAAGACGACGCTCGCGCAGGCGATCGCGCGGACCTCCGGACGCCGGTTCGTCGAGCTCTCCGCCGTGACCGCCGGGGTCAAGGACGTGCGCGAGGTCATGCAGGAGGCGCTCGACCAGCGCGATCTGTACGGCGCCTCGACGATCCTCTTCCTCGACGAGATCCACCGGTTCACGAAGGCCCAGCAGGACGCGCTCCTGCCCGGCGTCGAGAACGGCTGGGTGATCCTCATCGCCGCGACGACCGAGAACCCGTCGTTCTCGGTGATCTCGCCGCTGCTGTCGCGCTCGCTCCTGCTGACGCTCAAGCCGCTCACCGATGACGACCTCGCGATGCTCGTCGAGCGCGCCGTCGCGGATCCCCGTGGACTCGACGGCGCTGTCGAGCTCTCGCCCGAGGCGCGGACAGCGCTCGTGCAACTCGCGTCGGGAGACGCGCGGCGCGCGCTCACGTCGCTCGAGGCCGCGGCCGCCGTCGCGGGCGAGTCCGGCACGATCACAGCCGATCACGTCGCTCAGGCCGTCGACCGGGCGCTCCTGCGCTACGACCGCCAGGGCGATGAGCACTACGACGTCATCAGCGCCTTCATCAAGTCCATCCGTGGATCCGATGCGGATGCCGCGATGCACTACCTCGCCCGCATGATCGAGGCGGGGGAGGACCCGCGCTTCATCGCGCGCCGGCTCGTCATTTCGGCATCCGAGGACATCGGCCTCGCCGATCCGCAGGCGCTCGTGATCGCCGTCGCCGCAGCGGACGCCGTGGCGTTCATCGGCATGCCGGAGGGGCGCATCCCCCTTGCCGAGGCGACCGCCTACCTCGCGACGACCGCGAAGTCGAACGCGGCCTACCTCGCGATCGACCAGGCCATCGCGGACGTACGCGCCGGCGGGATCGGCAGGGTGCCTGTGCACTTGCGCGACGCGCACTACCCCGGTGCCAAGCGGCTCGGGCACGGCAAGGGCTATGTCTACCCGCACGACCTCGACGTCGGTGTCGCGACCCAGCAGTATCTGCCGGACGAGCTGCGCGGCCGGCGGTATTACGAGCCGACCGGGCGGGGTCTCGAGCGCGACATCGCGGCGCGGATCGAGAAGATCCGCAAGATCCTGGGGGACTGATGAGCACCTTCGACCCCGCGGACCCTTGGCAGCGCCTCGGGCAGGCACCCGGATACCGGGGATACGTCACGGTGCGGCGAGACACCTATCGACTGCCCGACGGCACCGAATCGGACTGGGACGTCCTCGAGCAGGCCGACACGGTCGCCGTCGTCGCATTCACGCAGCGCGGCACGGTCCTGCTGTTCGAGCAGTTCCGCGTTGGCCCCGCGCGTACGCTGGGTGAGCTCCCCGGAGGTCTCATCGATCCCGGCGAGGACGCCGTCGCCGCCGCGGCGCGCGAGCTGGAAGAGGAGACCGGATACCGCGCGGGCGTGCTCGTCCACGCGGGTTCGGAGTGGGCGGGAGCGAACTCGACGCGCCGCAAGCACATCGTCGTCGCCGCGGACTGTCGCCGCGTCGCTGCGCCGCGCTGGGAGATGGGCGAAACCGGTCGCGTACAGGAGATCGGTGCGGGCGAGCTCGTGCCGCATCTGCTCGGCGGAGACCTGAGCGATGCGGGTGCCGCGATGCGGGCGCTGCACGCCTTCGCGCGCTCCGAGGTCGATGACGGCCTCGCTCCTCTGCGGGCGCGCGTCCGTGGGCTCCTCGCGGGCCACCCGGAAGATCCCGCGGACGAGTTCGCCTCGTTCTGGGCCGCTGCCGATCTGACGGATGCCGCAGCCGCGCACCGGGCGCTCGAGGCGATACTCGGGGATCGCGACGATGCACGCGCGGCATACGAGCGCGCCTCGCTGCACGACTCCCTCGGAGAGGAGGCGGCGGCCGTGCCGCTGTACCGCGCAGCCCTCGCGGGCGATCTGGACGAGGGTCTGCGAACGCAAGCCACGATCCAGCTCGCGAGCTCGTTGCGCAACGTGGGCGATGCGTCAGGCGCGATCACGCTCTTGCAGGCGGTGCCGGCATCCGACCCGCTGTACGACTCGGCTCGCGCCTTCCTCGCGCTCGCGCTCTTCTCCGACGGAAAACCTGCACCCGCACTCCGCGAGGCCCTGCAGACGCTCGCGCCGCACCTGCCGCGCTACCAGCGCGCCGTGCGCGCGTACGCCGACGAGCTGCTGACGCCCGACCGCGTGCGTGTCATCGCTGTCGGCCTGCTCGTCCAGGACGGATGGGTGCTGGGGGAGGAGTATGCCGGGTCCGAGGCGAGTGGACCCTTCCTGCGCCTCCCGGGAGGAGGCGTCGAGTTCGGTGAGCGCGCCGACGATGCCGTCCGGCGCGAGTTCGCGGAGGAGCTCGGTGTGACCCTCGACGATGCGCACCTGCTCGGCATCATCGAGAACATCTTCGATCGGCCGGCGAAGCGCGGGCACGAGATCGTCTACGTCTACGGCATCCGTTGCGCGGAACTCGAGGCGCTGCCGCGGGACGGGCGCCTGCCTGTCCGGGACGCGGACACGACGGTCGGCTGGTATCGAATCGACACACTGGCCATGCCGCTGCACCCGGATGTGGCTCGCTGGATCGGGTGATGCCGGCACACGCCCGCGCGTCCCGCGGGCACCGGCTCGGCGGATCTCGCCGTCTGATAGGCTTGATCGGCTCGAAACCGGAGTTTTCGGGCATCCCCCTCTTCTGACGAAGATCCCTCGGCATGCCCCGGCGTGCAGTCCGAGTGGAGCGAAGAGCGGGAGATACGTCCGCGAGCCGTGACAGACACGGCCGCGTCATCAGAAGGAGAGCTTCGTGGCAACGAAGTCCCAGGACCGCCGCAAGGTGCGCCTCTCGCGCGCTCTCGGCGTCGCCCTCACCCCCAAGGCCGCCCGCTACCTCGAGAAGCGTCCCTACGCTCCCGGTGAGCACGGCCGCACCAAGCGCAAGCAGGACAGCGACTTCGCGGTCCGCCTGCGCGAGAAGCAGCGTCTGCGCGAGCAGTACGGCATCCGCGAGAAGCAGATGCGCAACACGTTCAATGAGGCCCGCCGCAAGGACGGCCTGACCGGTGAGAACCTCGTCGAGCTGCTCGAGATGCGTCTCGACGCTCTCGTGCTGCGTGCCGGCTTCGCCCGCACCACGGCGCAGGCTCGTCAGCTCGTCGTGCACCGTCACATCCTCGTCGACGGCCAGCTCGTCGACCGTCCGTCGTTCCGCGTGAAGCCGGGCCAGCTCATCCACGTCAAGCCCAAGAGCGAGGCTCTCGAGCCGTTCCAGGTCGCGGCCGCCGGCGGCCACGCCGAGGTGCTGCCGAACGTTCCGGCATACCTCGAGGTCGAGCTCGACAAGCTGCAGGCGAAGCTCGCGCGTCGCCCCAAGCGCGCCGAGGTGCCCGTCACGTGTGACGTGCAGCTCGTCGTCGAGTACTACGCCGCCCGGTAATCCCGGTCTGCACACGATCGAAGGGCGTCGGGGTCTCCCCGGCGCCCTTCGACGTTTGCACCTAACATGGACACCATGAAGAGCGTGCTGTGGTTCGTCCTGGGTCTTGCGGGGGGCTTCGTCGCCGCCCACATCAT
>QFPD01000088.1 GCA_003248845.1 Microbacterium sp.
GGCGGCGACGAGCCGCGCCACCGCGGTCTCCGGCGCGCCCTCCGCAACGAGGCGGGCGCCGAACGCACGGGGCGACTGCGCGGCGGGCACGGCGATGCCGAGGTCGATCGCGCTGTCCTGCACGAGCGTCCACGCGGCGGCGACGCCGCCGCGGTGCCGCAGGAGGCCGCGGCGGGCGGCGCCCGCCGCGGCGGGCGCCGCCGCGATCACGAGCACGGCGAGCACGATCAGAAGCGCGGGGCGCGGGTCCCATCCGGAGGTCGTCGCACCGGACGAGCCCCCCGCGGATTCGTCACGCAACTCGTCGGGACGGGCACCGGCAGACGCGCTCGAGGTGGGTGTCGGGGTCGGGGCGGACTCCTCGGCATCCGTCCCGCCCGTCGTGGCGGCGGCGCTCACGTACCGCGTGGCGATGCCGAGGCTCTTGGTCGGCTCGAACGGCACCCAGCCGATTCCGTCGAAATACACCTCCGGCCAGGCGTGGAGCTGCCCCGTCGTCACGGCGGCGACGCGCTGCCCGTCGACGGTGTCGCCCGTGTACCCGCCGGGGAGGAAGCCGACGACGATCCGCGACGGCATGCCGAGCTCGCGGGCCATGAGCGCGAATGCGCCCGCATAGTGGATGCAGTAGCCCGTCTTCTTGTCGAGGAACGCGGCGACGGCGGTCACGCCGGTGTCGTCGAATCCCTCGGCGACGGGGGCCGTGAGCGAGTAGGTGAACTCCGGGCCGCGGAACCACGTCTGCAGCGCCGCGAGACGGTCGTAGTCGGTCGTTGCGCCGGCCGTCACCTGCCGAGCGAGGTCGCCGATCACGGCGGGTGTCCCCTCCGGCACCGCGTACACGTCGACGCGGTTCTCGGCGATGCGCGCCTGGCTCGCGCGGATCTGCTCGAGCGTCGGGCGGGGCACTTCGGCGACGACGTCGTAGCTCTGCCCCTGGGCGCTGTTCTGCGCGCTGAGGATCGTGCGACTGTACGGCACGGATCGCCACGCGCCCTCGAGGCCGTCGATCTCGACGGCCGGGTAGGGAATCGGCAGGTAAGCCGACGACAGCTGCGTCACCTCGACGTGCGTGCGGTATTCGGTCGTCTCGATGCCGGCGGCGACGTCGACGGGCTCGAGGGGCGCGTCGGCGAGCGCGACGGAGCGGAGCCGATCCGGCATCCACACCGCCCCGTCGAAGATCGACAGCGTCGTCACGCGCAGATTCGGCAGTTGCGGGGCGTCGCTGCGGAGCGTCAGCACGGGCGTGTCGCCGGGCCGGCGCAGGTCGCTCCCGAGGTCGAGTGAGGGGTCGATCCGCGCGGCGGCGCCCGAACCCGCCGTGCCGATCGCCGGCGGCGGCAGCGCGGGACCGATGACGAGCGCCCCGACGATCGCGACCGCGCCGATCGATACGGCGACGGCGGCGACGCCGCGCGCCCGGGTCGCCATGATCGGTGCCTCGCGCGTGCGGTTCTCGGCGCGGATCAGTGCGAGCACGGCGATCGCGAGGAGGACGAACGCGGCGACATCGACCGGCGCGGGCACGACGATCGACGGGATCAGCCACACGATGACGAGAGCGATCGCCGCGAGCAGGGGCATCCGCGCCGTCATGACGATGTGGTCGAGCGCGATCGTGAGGAGGCCGATCGAGGCGACGATCACGAACGACATCGCCGGTGTCGCGGCGATAGGCGCGACCCCGGAGGCGATCTCGTCGGAGGCCGTGCGGACCACCTCCGGCACCGCCGCGATGACCGCGCCGGTCGGGATGAAGCCCCACAGCGCGACGCTCGAGAAGAAGCCGCCGGTGACGCTGAGCGCCCACACCACGACCTCCGCCGCGGACACCCCGATCGCCGGCACGCGACGGCGACGCAGCCCGAACCCCACCGCGAGCAGCACCGCCGCGAGGACCGCTCCACCCGGCATCCATGGGCCGGTATGGATGACGCGAGCGAGCGGCGGCAGGGTCGCGAGCAGCGCGAGCCACAGGGTGAGGGTGAGGCGCAGTTCACCCCGCGGGCGCCGCTGCCGCTCGCTGTCGCGCGACGTGGCGAGGTCACCGGGCGACACGACGCGCACCTCGTTCTACGACCTCGGTCCACGCGTCGACGAGGTCGTCTTCGGTAGCGATCGCCGCGACCCGCCATCCCGCTGCGGCTGCGTCCGCGAGGGCGTCCGGCGCCGGCATCGTGGCGAGCAGCACCGGCATCGCGCTGCGATGGGCGAGTGGTGCGAGCGCCGTGGCATCCGCCGACGACAGCCTCCCGCCGATGACGATGAGCGGGCCGATCGTCCCGGTGGCGCCGTCGGTGATCGGCGAGCCGAGGAGCGCCGCGAGGTCTTCCGTCGAGCCGTCGCGTCGGGCCGTGACCTGCGCGAGGTCGATCGCGAGCTGTTCGATCCCCGCCACGTCACCGCCGTCGACGGGATCGGACAGCGGTGTGCCGTCGAAATCGATCACGCTCACGAGGTACCCCTCGTGGACGAGGCGTGCCGCGATCGAGGCGCACGCGCAGACGGCGAGCTCGAACGCCGGGTCGGCGCCGGGGGCGCGGGTCGCTTCGACGTGCCAGCGCGCAGAGGCGCGATCGAGCGCGATGACCGCGGCGGGCGTGGTCTCCTGCTCCTCCTGACGCACCATGAGCTCGTCGCGGTGCGCACTCGCTCGCCAGTGGATCCGGCGCATCGAGTCGCCGGGCATGTAGTGCCGTGGGACGAGATTGTCCGAGCCCTGGCCCAGCTGGTCGGTGGCCGCATGCCTCGTGCCGCCGACGTCGCCGGGCAGGTCGCTCAGGGGGCCGAGTGCGACGACGGCGGGCGTGATCGTGAGCGGCAGGGCGCGTCCGATCGCGTGCCGTCGCCGTGCGAACCCGAACGGATCCGTTGAGGCGACCGAGATCGGTCCGATGCTCCGGATGCCGCGACGGTGCAGCGTCACCGGGTACTGCAGGTCGACCGCGCGCGAGCCCGCTCGCATGCCCGACCCGGTCTGCGGGAAGACACCGTCGGCGTCTCCCGTGATGCCGTCGGGGAGCCGGTCGTGCCAGCGCCCCTGCGCCGTCGGGAGAGGGGAACGGATCTCGACCCGGAGATGGACGTCGAGGTCGCTGCCGACCGCACCGACATCGGGCTCGAAGAACCTCTCCACGCGTTCGGTGCGACGGACGAGGTAGAGCGTCGCGACGCTCCCCACGAGAGCGACCGTGAGGAGGGCGCTCACGTAGAGCAGCTCGGTCACCTGGAACGCGTGCGCACCGATGAACGCGGCGAACGCCAGCAGGGCGGCGCCGGTGCCCCGGGCGGTGAGCGGCCAGCGTGACATCCGCGTGCCTCAGCGGGCCGCCAGCGGCACGCGCACCGAACCGACGATGCCGCGCAGCGTCGCCGCGACGGTGTCCGCGCCCGAGCGCCCGCGCGCGGTTGCGGATCCGCGCACCGCGATGAGGCGGTGGGCGAAGACGGGTTCGACGAGGCTCGCGACATCGTCCGGGATGACGAACTCGCGGCCGTCGAGGGCGGCCCACACCTTCGCCGCGCGAATGAGCTGGAGCGTCGCGCGGGGGCTCGCGCCGAGTCGCAGATCCGGGTGCTCGCGGGTCGCGCGGGCGAGCGCGACGGTGTACTCCTCGACGGCGGGAGAGACATGCACGCTCCGCGCCCAGGCGATGAGACCGCGCACGCCGGCGGCGTCGATGACCGGAGCGACCGCGTCGAGCGGGTTCACCGCGTCGCGCTGGCGGAGCATGAGCGCTTCATTCGCGGCATCCGGGTAGCCCATCGAGATCCGCATCATGAAGCGGTCGCGCTGCGCCTCCGGCAGGGCGTAGGTGCCCTCCATCTCGAGCGGGTTCTGCGTCGCGACGACGAGGAACGGCTCGTCCAGAGCATGCGAGTGGCCGTCGACGGTGACCTGGCGCTCCTCCATCGCCTCGAGCAGCGCCGATTGCGTCTTGGGGGAGGAGCGGTTGATCTCGTCGGCGATGACGATCTGCGCGAAGATCGCGCCCGGTTTGAACTCGAACTCGCGCTCGACGGGGTTGTAGACGCTGACGCCGGTGACGTCGCCGGGCAGCAGATCGGGCGTGAACTGGATGCGCCGCACGGTCGCATCGACGGATGCCGCGAGCGCGCGTGCGAGCATCGTCTTACCGACGCCCGGGACGTCTTCGATGAGGAGGTGCCCTTCCGCTATCAGGCACACGAGGGCGGCGCGAACGGCGCCGGGCTTGCCGTCGATGACGCGCGACACCGAGGCGAGGACGGCATCGGTCTGGCGCGCGAACGCGTCCGCGGTGGTCGGGGCGGGGGTCATGAGTGGCCAGCCTCCCGGTGTCGGGGCGATGCGTCGCCAGCGACGCGCGTGAATCGATGCTAACCCGGTGTGGCTCTCGGCGGGCCGGACGTCAGGTAAACTCCAAGAAGCTCTCCGCGAGGCGGCATCCAGGCCAACTCCCCCAGGACGGAAACGTAGCAAGGGTAACCAGGCTCTGCCGGGTTCGCGGAGAGTCTTTCTTTTCTCCGGGGCTGTCCTCCGGGCTTTTCTCCGGGGCGACTCCCTGGCCACCCTTCGATCGGCCGCCGTAGGCTGACAGCGTGGCCCAGAGCATCTACATCACGTCGACCGAGGGTCTCTCGGGCAAGTCCACCGTCGTCCTCGGCGTCCTGGACGCCCTCAGCCGCACGACGCCGCGTGTCGGGGTCTTCCGCGCGATCGCGCGATCCGCCGTCGAGCGCGACTACGTGCTCGAAATGCTGCTGGACCACATCGGCGTCGAGCTCGAGTACGAGGAGTCGGTCGGCGTCACCTACGACGAAGTGCGCCACGACCCGGATGCCGCGCTCTCGAAGATCGTCGAGCGGTTCAAGGCCGTGGAGGCCAAGTGCGACGCTGTCGTCATCGTCGGGTCCGACTTCACCGACGTCGGCTCGACGAGTGAGCTCGGCTACAACGCGCGGATCGCCGCGAACCTCGGAGCGCCCGTGCTCGCCGTGCTCAACGGCCGCGCGAGCGAAGGGGATCGCCTGGGGCTCAGCGTCGCCCGCACCCCCGAAGAGCTCGTCCGCCTCATCGTGCCCGCTCTCGGCGATCTCGCTCAACACCGCGCGGAGCTGTTCGCGGTGATCACGAACCGGGCCGACCCCGACCGTCTCGACGAGATCAACGCGGCGATCCGCGAGGTCGTGGCCGATGCGCCCGCCGCGGACGGCTCGCGCGAGGCGCCCGTCGGCGTGTGGGCGATCCCGGAGGATGTCTATCTCGTCGCACCGGCGGTGCGCGACCTCATGCCGAAGCTCGACGGTCGCCTCCTGCGCGGCGATGACGACCTGCTCACCCGCGAGGTGCTCGACGTCGTCGTGGCGGGCATGTCGCTCAACAACGTCCTGCCGCGTCTGACCGAGGGGGCGATCGTCATCGTCCCGGCCGATCGCACGGAAGTTCTCCTCGGGCTCCTCCTCGCGAACTCGTCCGGCACATTCCCTTCGATCTCGGGCATCATCCTCAACGGTCCCTTCCCCCTGCCGCACGTCGTCCAGGACCTCATGATCGGCCTCGATTCGTCGCTGCCGATCGTGCAGACCGACCTCGACACCTACGACACGGCCGTACGCGTCATGAGCAGTCGGGGGCGCCTCGCGGCGGGCTCCCAGCGCCGCTTCGACACGGCCCTCGCGCTCTTCGAACAGCACGTCGACACCGAGGAACTCACACGGGCCCTCGGCCTCGCTCACTCCGCGGTCGTGACGCCGCTGATGTTCGAGTATCAGCTTCTGGAGACCGCGCGCACCGCGCGCAAGCGCATCGTCCTTCCCGAGGGCGGCGACGATCGCGTGCTCAAAGCCGCGGCGACCGTCCTCGCGCGCGGCATCGCCGACCTCACGATCCTGGGCGAGGATGCCGAGGTCCGCGGCCGCGCCGTCGAACTCGGCCTCGACCTGTCCGGCGCGCAGGTGCTGAGCCCGTTCGACCCGGGGACGGTGGATCTCTTCGCCACCGAATACGCACGCCTGCGCGCCCACAAGGGCGTCACGTACGAGAAGGCCGCCGACATCGTCACGGATGTCTCCTACTTCGGCACGATGATGGTGCACCTGGGCCTCGCCGACGGCATGGTCTCGGGCGCGGCGCACACGACGGCGCACACCATCCGGCCCGCCTTCGAAATCATCAAGACCCGTCCGGGGGTCTCCGTCGTCTCCAGCGTCTTCCTCATGGCGCTCGCCGACCGCGTGCTCGTCTACGGCGACTGCGCCGTGATCCCCGACCCGACGGCCGAGCAGCTCGCCGACATCGCGATCTCGTCCGCGGCGACGGCGCGCGAGTTCGGCATCTTCCCGCGCGTCGCGATGCTCTCGTACTCGACGGGGGAGTCGGGCTTCGGCGCCGACGTCGAGAAGGTACGGTCGGCGACCGCGCTCGTACGCGAGCGGACGCCGGATCTTCTCGTCGAGGGCCCGATCCAGTACGACGCGGCCGCCGACGCCGCGGTCGCACAGGCGAAGATGCCGGGTTCGCAGGTCGCCGGCCGCGCGACAGTCTTCGTGTTTCCCGACCTCAACACCGGCAATAACACCTATAAGGCGGTCCAGCGCTCAGCGGGCGCGATCGCGATGGGACCGGTCCTGCAGGGGCTCAACAAGCCGATCAACGACCTCTCGCGCGGCGCGCTGGTCGATGACATCGTCAACACGATCGCGATCACCGCGATCCAGGCGCAGGCGCAGCCTGCGGGAACGGATGCCACGGCATGAGCGTCGTCCTCGTCATCAACAGCGGATCGTCGTCCTTCAAGTACCAGCTCATCGATGTCGAGTCGCAGGAGGCACTGGCATCCGGCCTCGTCGAACGCATCGGCGAGCCGCTCGGCAAGGCGAAGCATGACGTGGGAGACGTCGCGTCGACGATCGAGCTGCCGATCCCCGACCACACGGCGGGGTTCGCCGTCATGCTCGAGGCGTTCGCCGCCTACGGACCGTCTCTCGAGACGCACGCTCCCATCGCGGTCGGTCACCGCGTCGTGCAGGGCGGGGCGCGCTTCTTCGAGCCGACCCTCATCACACCGCTCGTCGAGATCAACATCGACGAACTCTCCTTCCTCGCGCCCCTCCACAACCCCGGCGCACTGCAGGGAATCAAGGCCGCGCGCGCGGCATTCGACGGCGTCCCGCACGTCGCCGTCTTCGATACCGCGTTCCACCAGACCATGCCCCCTGCGGCATACACCTACGCGATCGACAAGGACGTCGCCGAGCGGCACCGCATTCGTCGCTACGGCTTCCACGGCACGAGTCACAAGTATGTGAGCGAGGAGGCGGCCCGCTTCCTCGGGCGCCCGCTGGGCGATCTGCGCCAGATCGTGCTGCACCTCGGAAACGGCGCGTCGGCCACGGCGATCGACGGCGGTCGCTCGGTCGATACCTCGATGGGACTCACACCCCTGCAGGGACTCGTGATGGGCACGCGCTCGGGCGACATCGATCCGTCGCTCCCGCTCGTCCTCGCGCAGCGCGAGGGCTGGACGCCCGCGCAGATCGACGCCTTCCTCAACAAGCGCTCCGGCATGCTGGGCCTCACCGGAGCGGGCGACATGCGCGACATGGGCGCGCTC
>QFPD01000089.1 GCA_003248845.1 Microbacterium sp.
AACGGCAAGACGATCCGCTGGTGCCAGGTGGATGTCGGTGAGTCGGAGCCGCGCGGCATCGTCTGCGGCGCGTCGAACTTCTTCGCCGGCGACAAGGTCGTGGTGTCGCTTCCCGGCGCCGTCCTCCCCGGCCCCTTCCCGATCTCGGCGCGCAAGACCTACGGCCACGTCTCGGACGGCATGATCGCGTCGGCGCGTGAACTGGGCCTCGGCGACGAGCACAGCGGCATCCTGCGCCTTGCCGAACTGGGCCTCGACCCGCAGCCGGGCACCGACGCGATCGCGCTCCTCGGCCTCGACGACGTCGCGGTCGACGTCAACGTGACGCCCGACCGCGGTTACGCCCTGTCGATCCGCGGCATTGCGCGCGAGTACGCGCACGCGACCGGCGCGGCCTTCCGTGACCCCGCCGAGCACGAGTGGGACGAGGTCCAGCCCGGCAGCGGCTTCTCGCTCGCCGTCGACGACCGCACGCCCATCCGCGGCCGCGTGGGCGCGAGCGAGTTCGTCGTGCGTGTCGTCCGCGACGTCGACCCGTCCCGACCCACGCCGCCGTGGATGGTGGCACGACTGACGCTCGCGGGCATCCGTTCCCTCGGCATCCTCATCGACATCACCAACTACGTCATGCTCGAGCTCGGGAACCCGATCCACGGCTACGATCTCGACCGCCTGCAGGGCGGCATCACCGTCCGTCGCGCGAGCGAGGGAGAGAAGCTCACGACGCTCGACGGCAAGGAGCGTACGCTCTCGGCCGAGGACCTCCTCATCACCGACGAGTCCGGTCCGATCGGGCTCGCGGGTGTCATGGGCGGCGGTACCACGGAGATGACGGATGCCACCCGGAACGTCCTCATCGAAGCCGCGATCTTCGACACCGTGTCGATCGCGCGCACCGCGCGCCGGCACAAGCTGCCCTCCGAGGCCTCCCGTCGGTTCGAGCGCGGCGTCGACCCGCTCATCCCGTTCGTCGCTGCTCGCCGGGTCGCCGATCTCATGGTCGACCTCGCCGGCGGCACACTCGACACCGAGCTCGGGGGTGCACTCTACGGAGAGGTGTTCCTCGAGGCGATCGCCCTTCCGCGCGGGTTCGTCTCCGAGCTCATCGGCGTCGATTACACGGATGCCGAGATCACCGGCGCGCTCGAGACGATCGGGTGCGAGGTCGCACCGCTCGAGGGCGCGGATGCCGGGTGGGAGGTCATCCCGCCGTCGTGGCGCCCCGACCTCACCGACCGCTGGACGCTGGCCGAGGAGGTGGCGCGCATCCACGGCCTCGACCGGATTCCGTCGGTGCTGCCGACGCCGCCCGCCGGCCGCGGTCTCACAGCGCTGCAGAAGGGGCGTCGCCGCGTCGCGAACGCGCTCGCCGCGGCCGGCTTCGTCGAGACGCCGTCGTTTCCGTTCACCACGGCCGCGGCGAACGACCTGCACGGGTCTGCGTCGGGGGAGGCGGTGCCGGCCGTCCGACTGGCCAACCCGCTCGACGGCCACGCACCGTTCCTGCGCCGCTCGCTCGTACCCGGTCTCATGCAGGTCGCGCACCGCAACATCTCGCGCGGTTTCACCGATCTCGCGCTCTTCGAGACCGGGCCCGTCTTCACACCGGAAGCCGGGGTGACCTACGGCACCGATGTCGTCCCGCCGCTCGGTGCGCGTCCGGATGACGCGACGCTCGCCGCCCTTCAGGCATCGCTCCCACCGCAGCCGCGCCTGGCGGCGGTCCTTCTCACCGGCAACGTCGACGCTAAGCGCCCGGGTCGGCCCCCCGCCCCCGTCGACCTGTCCGACGCCTTCTCCGCCGTCGAGGCGATCGCGGTGGCGGCGGGCGTGCGCATCGACGTCGCTCAAGGCCAGCGTGCGGCTCTGCACCCGGGCCGCACCGGTGTGCTCTCCGTCGGCGGCGTCGAGGTGGGTTACGTCGGGGAGCTCCTTCCGACCGTGTCCGCGGACGCGGACCTGCCCGGTCGCGTGTACGTCGCCGAACTGGACCTCGACCGCGTACTGAGCCTCGCGGGGACGCCCGATGTCGAGGCATCCCTCTCGTCGTTCCCCGCCGCGACGCAGGACGTCTCGCTCGTCGTCGGCGACGACGTCGTCGCCGGCGATGTCGCCGCGGCGCTGCGCGAAGGCGCGGGCGAGCTGCTCGAGTCGCTGCACCTCGTCGACGACTACCGCGGCCAGGGTCTTGCGGACGGCAGGAAGAGCCTGACGTTCGCGATGCGCTTCCGCGCGACCGACCGGACGCTGACGGCGGGGGAGGCGACCGACGCCAAGCTCGCCGGCGTCGCGACGGCGTCGGAGCGCTTCGGAGCGACGATCCGCGAGTAGGAACGGCGGCGTGCCTGCGGCGCGCCGGGGTGCCTGGGTAGGCTCGGGAGGGATGAGCGAGACAACCCCCCTCCCCGCCCTTCATCTGACCGGACTCGTCAAACGCTTCGGCGAGAAGACGGCGGTCGCCGGCGTCGACCTGATCGTTCCCGCCGGATCGTTCTATGGGCTCGTCGGGCCCAACGGCGCCGGCAAGACCACGACGCTCTCGATGGCGACCGGTCTGCTGCGCCCCGACGCGGGTACGGCGTGGGTGCACGGCGTCGACGTGTGGGCGGAACCCGCCCGGGCGAAGGCGATGATCGGCAACCTCGCCGACGGCGTGCGCCTGTTCGACAGGCTCACGGGAGAGCAGCTCATCACCTACACCGCGATGATGTTCTCGCTCCCACGGCCGGAGATCGCGGGGCGCGTGAGCGACCTCATCGACCTCATGGACCTCCGCGACGCGGCGGGCACGATCGTCGCGGACTACTCGGCGGGCATGACGAAGAAGGTGGCTCTCGCGTGCGCGCTCGTGCACGCCCCGCGCCTCCTCGTCCTCGACGAGCCGTTCGAATCGGTCGACCCCGTCTCCGCGGCCAACATCGAGGATGTGCTGCGCTCCTACACGGCATCGGGTGGCACCGTCATCGTCTCGAGCCACTCCATGGACCTCGTCCAGCGCATGTGCGACCACGTCGCCGTGATCGCGGCAGGACGCGTGCTCGCCGCCGGCACCGTCGACGAGGTGCGCGGCGACCAATCGCTGCAGGATCGCTTCGTCGCGCTCGTCGGGGGTCGGCACACGAGCGAGGGGCCCGCGTGGTTGCGACAGTCCTGAGGCTCCGCTACCGCATCCTCGGCAACACGCTCGCGCGCAGCCCCTGGCAGCTCGTCGGGTTCTGCTTCGGGGCACTCTGGGGCCTGTCCGCGCTCACGCTCGTCGGGGCGGGGTCGGTCGCACTCGCCGTCGCGGCTGATCTGACTCTCACTCGCACGATCGCGGTCGTCGCCGGAACGGTCCTGCTGCTCGGCTGGGTCGTCGGGCCGCTTCTCGTCGCGGGGGTCGACACGACGGTGGATGCCGCGAAGCTCGCGACCTTCCCGTTCACGACGCGGCAGTTGATGACGGTACTCGCTGCGACGGGGGTCACGGGCATTCCGGGCATCGCGACGACGCTCGCGGCACTCCTCTCGGTGCTCATGTGGATGCCGTGGCCCGGCGCGGCGATCGTCGCCGTGCCGTGCGTCCTGCTCGCGGTGCTCACGTGCGTCATCGCGACACGGCTCGCTGCGACCCTGTCCACGGGTCTCGGCGGAAACCGTCGCGGACGTGAGCTGGTCGGCACGATCGTCCTCGCCGTCGTGATCTTCGCCGGCCCGATCCTGAGCGGCGCCGTGGCGCTTCTGTCGGGGGGTCGCGACCTCGTCGCCCAGCTGCAGCGGATTGCCGGCATCCTCGCGTGGACCCCGCTCGGGGCTGCCTGGGCGGTGCCCGGCGACGTTGCCGCGGGAGAGGGGCTCCTCGCCGCCGTGCGCTTCGCGATCGCCCTCGCGACGCTCGGTGTGCTCTGGTTCGCGTGGCGTGCCGCGCTCGATCGGTCGACGGCCACGCCGCCCCGACGTGCGGCCCGCGCCGTCCGCCAGGGTGCGCTCGGCCTCTTCGGAATCATGCCGACCGGCGGGGTCGGGGCGACGTGGGCGCGCGCGCTTCGCGGGTGGCTGCGCGACCCGCGGTACGTGCGGCAGCTGATTCTCGTCCCCCTCTTCCCCGTGCTGTTCGCGTTCACGGGCGGTATCGACGGGTTCTTCTTCTCGGCGTCCGCGGTGCTGGTCGCCTTCGTGCTCTGCATCACCGGCTACTCGGACATCTCCTACGACGGCACCGCGTTCGCCTCGGTGCTCGCGAGCGGGGTGCGAGGCCGACAGGATCGCCTCGGGCGCGTCCTGGGGGCGGCGAGCGTCGGAGTTCCGCTCCTGATCGTCGTGGCGGTGGTCACCACCATCGTCGGCGGACGCACCGCGTATCTTCCCGCCATCCTCGGCGCTTCGCTCGGACTGCTCCTCGCCGGCTACGCCGTCAGCTCGGTGTCTTCGGCGCTTCTCGTCACTCCCGTCGCCGCTCCCGGCGATAGCCCGTTCAAGACGGTCCCGGGGCAAACCTTCCTCTCCGGGCTCATGGTGTTCGTCGTCATGGGCGCGTGCGGACTCCTCGCGCTGCCCGCGCTCATCCTCGGGATCATCGCGGCGACCACCGCCTCGACGGCACTCGGTGTGGTCACCCTCGTCGTCGGTGTGGTGGTCGGCGTGGCCGAGATCGCGGCGGGCATCGTCGTCGGGGGACGTACCCTCGATCGCACGGGCCCCGATCTCCTCTTGCGGATCAAAGCCTTCCCGACGAGCTGAGGAGCGCCATGACGGACGTCCTGATCCTCGGCGGCACCGGATGGCTCGGCGGCCGCGTCGCCGCGGCATGGCTGGATGCCGGGGCATCCGTCACGTGCCTCGCCCGCGGCGCGCGCGACGCACCGTACGGGGCGCGGCTCGTCCGCGCCGATCGCACCGCGCCCGACGCGTACGACGGCGTCCGCGGACGGGACTGGGACGAGGTCATCGACGTCTCGTCGCGTGCGGCCCACGTCGCCGCGGCCGCGGACGCGCTGCGGGAGGTCGCGCGCCACGTGACGTACGTCTCGAGCGTGTCGGTGTACGCCCGCAACGACGAGCCAGGAGCCGATGAGCGCGCCGCGCTCGCCGCACCGGCCGATCCGACCGATGCCGACGCCGACACCGACTACGCGGGCAACTACGCGGCGCAGAAGTCCGCCGCCGAGAACGCGATCCGTGCGGTGTTCCCGCACCGTGCGGCGATCGTGCGGCCGGGACTCATCGTCGGTCCCGGAGACCCGACCGATCGGTTCGGCTACTGGCCGGCGCGCTTCGCCGCCGCGGGGGCCGGACCCGTCCTCGTGCCGGACGCGCCCGATGCCCGCGTCCAGGTCATCGACGTCGACGACCTCGCCGACTTCCTCGTCGCGGTCGGCCGTGCCCGCTTCTCCGGAGCGGTCAACGCCGTCGGCGACTCCGTGCCGCTCGCCGAGGTGCTGCGGCTCGCGCGCACGGCATCCGATCACAGCGGCGACGTCGTGCGTGCGTCGCCGGAGGAGCTGCGTGCGCGGGACGTCGACCACTGGGCCGGCCCCGATCGCTGCCGTTGTGGCTGCCCGCGGATGCGCCCGGGTTCGCGACCCGGTCGAACGCGACATACCGACTGCTCGGCGGTGCGCTGCGGCCACTTGCCGTGACGATCGCGCGCGTCCTCGACGACGAGAGGGCGCGGGGACTCGAGCGGCCGCGTGCCGCGGGGCTCACCCGGGCCGACGAGCTCGCCCTGATCTCCTCCCGGGAGCAGTGAGCACGCGGATTTGCCTCCCGCGCGGCTCCCGCGCTATCGTCGCGGCATGCTCTCGGCCACGACCACCGCTCCTGTGGTGTTCCGTGCGCGCCGACGCCTGGGCGACCGCCGACTCTAGGCGGCACCGCTTCTCCTCGCCATCGGCGGGTCGAGGTGCGGGTGTCGCCGTCTTCCGGCCCTTGCCGCGTCACGAGCGGCGTCACCACAGACAATAAGGTTGAGAGATGACCTATTCGGTCGCCGTTTCCGGCGCTTCCGGCTATGCGGGCGGCGAGATCCTGCGCCTGCTCGCCGCACATCCCGACATCGAGATCACGACGGTGACCGCGCATTCCAACGCGGGTCAGCCGCTCGCGCTGCACCAGCCGCACCTTCGCTCGCTCGCGCACCTCGAGCTCCGGGACACGACGCCCGACGTCCTCGCCGGGCACGACATCGTGTTCCTCGCGCTGCCGCACGGCCAGTCCGGGCAATACACCGACGCGCTCGCCGATGCGCCCCTCATCATCGATGCCGGCGCGGATCACCGGCTGACGTCGGCGGACGCTTGGGCGCAGTTCTACGGCGGCCCGTTCCACGATCCGTGGACCTACGGAGTGCCCGAGCTGCCGATCGGCGGCCTCGGCGACCCGAGCAGCGCGCAGCAGCGGGCGCACCTTGCCGGAGCGACGCGGATCGCCGCGCCCGGCTGCAATGCCTCGACGGTCGCCCTGAGCCTCGCCCCCGGCGTCGCGGCCGGCGTCATCGACCCGTCCGACATCGTGACGGTTCTGGCGGTCGGCCCTTCGGGGGCGGGCAAGAGCCTGAAGACGAATCTCCTGGCATCCGAGATCCTCGGCACCGCGAACCCGTACGCCGTCGGCGGCACGCACCGGCACATCCCCGAAATCCGGCAGGCGCTCATCGCGGCCGGCGCTGACGGCGACGTGCGGATCTCCTTCACGCCGGTGATCGTTCCGATGGCGCGGGGAATCCTTGCGACGTCGACGGCGCCGATCGCCGCGGGAGTCACCGACAGGCAGCTCCGGGATGCCTGGGAACAGGCGTACGGTGACGAGACCTTCGTGCAGCTCCTGCCGGAGGGCCAGTTCCCCCGCACCGCCGACGTCCTCGGCGCCAATACCGCGCTCCTCGGCCTCGCGATCGACCGCGCCGCGAACCGCGTCGTGGTCGTCGCCGCCGTCGACAACCTGGTCAAGGGCACCGCGGGTGCGGCGATCCAGTCGATGAACATCGCCCTCGGCCTCCCCGAAGACCGGGGCCTGACCGTGAACGGAGTCGCACCGTGAGCAGCACCGCACAGGGATTCTCTGCAGAGGGAATCTCTGCAGAGGGAGTGACCGCACCCGCGGGATTCGAGGCGGCGGGCGTCGCCGCAGGGCTCAAATCCACCGGCAACCCCGATGTCGCCGTCGTCGTCAACCGCGGGCCGATGAAGGTCGGCGCTGCCGTCTTCACGTCGAACCGGGCGAAGGCGAACCCGATCCTCTGGTCGCAGCAGGCCATTGCGGACGGCGTCGTCGAGGCGGTCGTGTTGAACTCCGGTGGGGCGAACTGCTTCACCGGCGCTTTCGGCTTCCAGACGACGCACCAGACCGCCGAGAAGGCGGGGGAGATCCTCGGCGTCAGCGCGGGCGACGTGCTGGTGTGCTCGACGGGCCTGATCGGATCGGGCGACGAGGTCTTCCGCGGCAAGGTCCTGGCCGGAACCGAGGCGGCGATCGACGCGCTCTCATCCGCAGGGGGGGCGGACGCCGCCCGCGCCATCATGACGACCGACACCGTGTCCAAAACGGTCACGTTCCACGGCGACGGCTGGACGATCGGGGCGATGGCGAAGGGCGCGGGGATGCTCGC
>QFPD01000090.1 GCA_003248845.1 Microbacterium sp.
CTTCCGCGAGAAGCGTCCGCCGGAGTTCACGAACCGGTGACCCTCAGTCCCGCATTGCGTGAAACCGAGTCCCATCTTCTATGATGGGAGCAGCGCGAAGGAGATGCGATGAAGATCGTGGTGCTGGTCAAAGAAGTCCCCGATACCTACGGCGATCGGAAGCTGAGCCTGGAGACGGGCCTTGCTGATCGCGCCGCGTCGGAGCGGGTGCTCGATGAGATCGGCGAGCGTGCTCTCGAAGTCGCCCTGAGCTACGCCGATGCGAATCCGGGCACCGAGGTCCAGGTCGTGTCGATGGCCTCCGAGGACGCCGCCGCGACCGTTCGCAAGGGCCTCGCGATGGGTGCGGCTTCCGCGCTGCAGGTCGTCGACCCGGGTCTTGCGGGCGCCGACCTCGGCGTCACGGCGCGCGTGCTCGCCGCCGCCGTGCAGCGCGCCGGATTCGACCTCGTCATCACGGGCAACCTGTCGACGGACGGGTCGGGCGGCGTGCTGCCGGCGATGCTCGCCGAGCACCTCGGCGTCGCGCAGGCGACGGCGCTGTCGGCTGTCGAGATCTCGGACTCCGGGGTGTCGGGCACGCGCGCAACGGATGCAGGCACGGCTCAGGTCAGCGCGACGCTCCCCGCGGTCATCTCGATCACCGAGGCCCTGCCCGACGCGCGGTTCCCGAACTTCAAGGGCATCATGGCCGCGAAGAAGAAGCCGTTCGAGACGGTGTCGCTCGCCGACCTCGGAGTCGACATCGACCCGGCATCCGCGCCGCAGTCGATCCTCACCCAGGTGAGCGAGAAGCCGCCCCGCGGAGCCGGCATCAAGATCACCGACGAGGGGGATGCCGGCGAGAAACTCGCGGCGTACCTCATCGAGAACCGACTGGCGTAAGGGGCACACCATGGCGGAGTTCGCTGCGGATTCGATTCTCGTCCTTCTGGACGTCACCCCCGATGGTGCGCTCGCATCGTCGTCGGCAGGCCTTCTGGGCGCCGCCGCGCAGATCGGCACGCCCGTCGCACTCATCGTCGCCGCCGAAGAGGCGCACGCGGCCCTCGCCGCTGCGGCGGGCGAGCTCGGCGCGCGGGCGGTGCTCGTCGCGGGGCTCGGCGGCGCCGATCAGGCGCTGACGGTGCCGATCGTGGATGCCGCGGCATCCGCCTACGACCTCGTACAGCCCGACGCGGTGATCGTCTCGAACTCGATCGAGGGGCGCGACGTCGCGGGGCGGCTCGCCGCCCGGCGACAGCTTGCGCTCGCGGTCGACGCGGTCGGAGTCGCGCGTGACGACGAGGGCGTGCTCGCGCAGCACTCCGTCTACGGCGGGGCGTTCAACGCGACCTCGGCGCCGACGTTCGGCGCTCTCGTTGTGACGGTGCGCCAGGGTGCGATCGACGCGCGGGCCGAGGCCGTGGCATCCCCCGTCGTCGAAGCTCTCGAGGTGACGGCCTCGGGCATGCCGGCGGCGCGGATCGCGTCGTTCACGGCGGAGGTCGCGACCTCGTCGCGCCCCGAACTGCGCGGAGCGGCGAAGGTCGTCTCGGGCGGGCGGGGACTCGGCTCCGCGGAGAAATTCGCGCTCGTCGAGGAACTCGCCGATGCGCTCGGCGCCGCGGTCGGCGCGTCGCGTGCGGCGGTGGATGCCGGCTACATCCCCTACTCGCACCAGGTCGGGCAGACCGGCGTGTCGGTCGCGCCGCAGCTGTACGTCGCGCTCGGGATCTCGGGTGCGATCCAGCACAAGGCGGGCATGCAGACCGCGAAGACCATCGTCGCGATCAATAAGGACGGCGATGCCCCGATCTTCGAGATCGCCGACTACGGCATCGTGGGCGACGTGTTCCAGGTCGTGCCCCAGCTGATCGCCGCCCTCAACGCCAAGAAGGGCTGACGCCTGTGGCGACGTTCTCGTCCAGTCTGCGCCGCGGGCTGCCGCGCACCGCCGGCGGCGATCCGTGGCCTCCCGCCGGCACCGGTCCCGCGCCGCAAGCGCCGCCCGCGCCGCAGGCGCCGCAGGCGCCGCAGGCGCCGCAAGCGCCGCAAGCGCCGCCCGAGGGTGCACTTGTTTTCTCCGAGGGTGTATCCGTTTCCCCCGAAGGTGCATCGCCGGTCGCGCTGCGGCGCGGGCTGCCGCGGATGCCGGGCGGGGAGCCGTGGCCGCCGGCTCTACGGGTTGCGGGGGCTGGCGCCCCGGCATCCGCTCAGTCGCGCCAAACGGCGGGTGCGACGCTTACGCACCCGCAAGACGCCGCGATCGAAGCCTCCGGCGATGCCGCGTCCTCCGCTCAGAACCGCCGAACCGTGGGTGCCGCGGCCACTCACCCGCACAACGCCGCTACCGAAGCGGCGGGCGCCGAACTGCGTCGGGGCCTTCCGCGCCTCGCGGGGGGAGACCCGTGGCCGCCCGCCGGCACCGCCTCCACTGCTACGAATGCACCTTCGGCTCAAACGAGTGCACCTTCGGCTCAAACGAGTGCACCTTCGGCTCAAACGAGTGCACCTTCGGCTCAAACGAGTGCACCTTCGGCTCAAACGAGTGCACCCTCGGCTCAAACGAGTGCACCCTCGGGGGTTGTGGCGGAGGGGCCGCGGGCGCCGCTGCCGTTCACGCGTACGGTGTGGCCGGGGCGGGCGGCGACGCACCGTCCGCAGGCCGCGCCCGAGCCGAAGCGTTACGGGCCCTTCACGAAGGGGCAGTGGGCGGGTGCGGTCATCGTCGGCGGTGCGGGGCTGCTCTTCGCCGCGGGCATGGCGGTCATGCTCGTCCGCTGGTTCCTGAGCCTTTCGTTCATGCAGGACTTCCTGGTGACCTACCCCGGCGAGTACCACCTGCCCGAGGGTGCCCCTGTCGGCATCCCGGCGTGGCTCGGGTGGCAGCACTTCTTCAACGTGTTCTTGATGGTGCTGATCATCCGCACGGGCCTCACGATCCGCGCCGAGAAGCGGCCCGCCGTCTTCTGGACGCCGCGGCGCGACAAGAAGGGGAAAGTCAGCCTCACGATCTGGTTCCACCAGTCTCTCGACCTGCTCTGGATCGTCAACGGCGCGGTGTTCGTCGTCCTGCTGTTCGCGACCGGGCAGTGGATGCGGATCGTTCCGACGAGCTGGGAAGTCTTCCCGAACGCCGTGTCAGCGGCCCTGCAGTACGTCTCGCTCGACTGGCCGACCGAGAACGGCTGGGTGAACTACAACGCGCTGCAGCAGATCGCGTACTTCTCCACGGTGTTCCTCGCCGCGCCCCTCGCAATCGTGACGGGATTCCGCATGAGCGGCCTGTGGCCGAAGCAGAATGCGAAGCTCAGCGCCGCTTACCCCATCGAGTGGGCACGCAAGGTGCACTTCCCTGTGATGCTCTACTTCGTCGTCTTCATCGTCATCCACGTGGCGCTCGTCTTCGCAACCGGGGCACTCCGGAACCTCAACCACATGTACGCCGCGCAGGGCTCGGTCGACGGTGTCGCCTATGCCGACAACTGGACGGGGTTCTGGATGTTCGTGGCATCCCTCGCGGTCATCGCCGGCGGGTGGATCGCGGCGCGTCCGCTGGTGCTCGCGCCGATCGCGCGGTTGTTCGGCACGGTCAGCGGCCGTTGAGGACGTCTCAACTCCGCAGAATGTGACGTACTCCGCAGCGGAATCCCTTCCTGCTGCGGAGTACGTGCGATTCTGCGGAGTACAGCGCGTCAGCGAACGAAGCGGACTTCGGTCAGCGTCTCGCCGAGGAACGGCTCGGTGTGGGTCGCCCCGTCGAGGGTGAAGCCGTTGCGCGTGTAGAAGCGGTGCGCGCGGGGGTTGTCGTCGGCGACCCAGAGGTAGACGGGCTCGTCCTTCTCGACGGCGGCGTCGAACAGGCGCTGGCCCGTGCCCGTGCCGTGGAACGCGTCGAGCAGGTAGATGAAGTACAGCTCGCGCCCCCGCGGGGCGTCGCGGTCGCGCGCGGGGCCCGATCCGACGAAGCCGACGATCTCGCCGTCGGACAGCGCGGCGAACATCTTGAACTCCGGGCCCTGCGCGGCCCAGTGGGTCCAGAGCTCGGCGAGGCGCTTGGGCGAGACGTTCTCGAGGGCCGCCTTGCTGATCAGGTGGTCGTAGGTCTCATGCCAGCAGGTGGCGTGCACGCGCCCCAGGGCCTCGGCATCCACGTCGCGAACGGGACGGACGACGATGTCGGTCTTCAGCTCGGCTTCCATGGCCAGACTCTACGTCCGGCCCGCGCGCACGCCAAATCGGCTAGTCTCCGGCGAGTGAATGTGTGGTGGCGGACTCTCCTGACGATCTGGCGCGCGAAGACCCTGCTGCGTCGCCGCGGCCCGATCGCGCCCCACTCCGTCGGGCGGGTGCGGCTCACGACCCTCCCCACCGACATCGATCTGCTCATGCACATGAACAACGGGCGCTACGCGTCGCTGTTCGATCTGGGGCGCTTCGACCTGCTCATCCGCACAGGAATCTGGGACGCGATGAATGCGCGCGACTGGTACGCCGTCGTCGCGAGCGAGTCGGTCACCTTCCGCAAGTCGCTCGAGTTGTGGCAGCGCTTCACGGTCGAATCCCGCATCCTCGGACACGACGACAAGGCCGTCTACCAGATCCACCGTGCGGTCGTCGGGGGCGAGGTCTACGCAGAGATGATCGTGCGCGCCCGGTTCCTGCGCAAGAGCGGCGGCGTCGTCAACACCGACGAGCTCTTCGCCGCGCTCGGCCGCCCCGACGACACGCCTCCGCTGCCCGACTGGATCAGCGACTGGGCCGCGGGCTCCGCTCTCCCCTCCACGAAGGCTCCCGCGCCGAGCGTCTGGGAGTAGCCGACCGCCGAGCCCGCCGTCAGCTCCGGGCGGCGGCGAAAGCCTCCTCGATCGCCTCCTGCACGAGCTGGATGCCGAGTCGACCAGCGCTCGCGCGGCGGGTCGCGGTGAAGATCTCGCGTGCGGGATCACCCGGCAGCGCTCCGAGCGCCAGAGGCGAACGCGTGCCGACGAACAGGAGGTCGGGCAGCATCCCCACGGCGCGTCCCGCGGCGATGAGGGCGACGTGCGCGCCGAGGTCGGCGAGTTCGAAACGCACGTCGGGCTCGAACCCTGCAGCGCGGCATTGCTGCACAGCCCAGTCCCGCGCCGCCGTACCTGCGGGCTCCATGACCCATGGATGCCCCGCGAGTGCGGCGAGCGGTGCGCGGTCACCGATCCGTGCGGCGGTCCCGCGCGCGGTCGCGAGCCGCATGGGGTCGCTGCCCAGCACATGCCTCTCGAGGTCGGGCCGGTGCGCGCGCGTGAGGCCCGGATACTGTTCGGCGATTGCGAGATCGAAGCCACGCGCCGACAGCTCGAAGAGGCCTTCCTCGGGGGGAACCTCGGACAACTCGACCCGCAGAGCGGGGGCGCGCTCGGCGAGGAGCGTGAGCGCGGCGGGGATGATCGTGCGCGCCGCCGTCTGGAGAACGGCGACGCGCACGGGCGCGATGCCCGGTTGCAGCAGTTCGAGGTCTGCGCGGATCTTCTCGTCGGCGTCGAGAGCGCGCGCGGCGTGCTCGGCGAGCGCCGCTCCGTGCGCGGTCAGCCGCACGCGACGTCCGTCGGGTGCGAGGAGCGCGACGCCGGCCTCGCGCTCGAGCAACGCGAGCTGCTGCGAGATCGTCGAGGGGCTGTAGGAGAGCGCGTCGGCGACGGCGGCGAGCGTACCCCGGAGTGCCAGCTCGTGGAGCAGGCGGAGGCGGCGCAGTTCGAACATTGACCCTCTTCGAAACGTTGGTGAGAACGAACAATACTGGTTATAAAAGGTCGCTTTTGTCGAACTGTACGCGTGCTGCATCCTGAACGCATGACGACAGTGCAGTCTGGGACCGTGACCCCACACGACGCCGCCCCCGACCTCGCCGATCAGGCCGTCGCGCTCGCGCAGCGCTGGGTCACCGAGTCGGCGGACGCGCCGGTGAACCCCGCCGCGGAGCGACTCGCCGGGGTGCTCAAGGATCCGAACGGTCTGCCCTTCACGATCGGCTTCGTCGACGGCGTCATGCGCCCCGAGTCGCTCGCCGCCGCGGCATCCAACCTGCAGCGCGTCGCTCCGCTGGTCCCCGACTTCCTGCCGTGGTATCTTCGCGCCGCCGTCCGCACGGGCGGTGCCGTCGCGCCGGTGCTGCCGGCCCCCGTCGTGCCGATCGCCCGCCGCGTGCTCCGCGAGATGGTCGGACACCTCGTCGTCGACGCGCGACCCGACAAGCTCGGCCCCGCGCTCGCCACGATCCGCGAGTCGGGTGCGCGACTGAACCTCAACCTTCTCGGCGAGGCGGTGCTCGGCGAGAAGGAAGCGCGCCGCCGCCTCGACGGCATCCACGACCTCGTCCGCCGGAGCGACGTCGATTACGTCTCCGTCAAGGTCTCGGCGATCGCGAGCCACATCTCGATGTGGGCCTTCGACGAGACGGTGGATGCCGTCGTCGAACGCCTGCTCCCGCTTTACCTGACCGCGGCGTCGGACGGCACCTTCCTCAACCTCGACATGGAGGAGTACCGCGACCTCGACCTCACGATCGCGGTCTTCACCCGCATCCTCGAAGACCCGCGCCTCACGGACCTCGAGGCGGGCATCGTGCTGCAGGCGTACCTGCCCGACGCCCTCCCCGCGCTCCGCCGGCTCACGGCATGGGCACAGGAGCGCGTCGACGCGGGCGGGGCCCGCATCAAGGTGCGCCTCGTGAAGGGCGCAAACCTCGCGATGGAACACGTGGATGCCGTGATGCACGGCTGGGAGCAGGCGACGCACGCGTCCAAGCTCGACTCGGATGCCTCCTACCTGCGCTGCCTCGACGAAGCGCTGCGGCCCGAGCACACCCGCGCGGTGCGTCTCGGCGTCGCCGGACACAACCTCTTCGACATCGCCTACGCGTGGCTGCTCGCGGGCGAGCGCGGCGTGCGGGAGGCGATCGAGTTCGAGATGCTGCTCGGTATGGCCCAGGGGCAGGTCGATGCGGTCGCGCGCGAGGTCGGGCACGTTCTGCTGTACGTTCCGGTCGTGCGGCCCGACGAGTTCGACGTCGCGATCAGCTACCTCGTTCGGCGCCTCGAGGAGAACGCGTCGAGTGACAACTTCCTCTCCGCTGTGTTCGAGCTCGGGACGGATGAGGCGATGTTCGCGCGGGAGCGCGACCGTTTCCTCGCCTCCGTCGCGCGTGCCCACGACCCGTCGCTGCCCGCGGAGCCGAACCGCCGCCAGGATCGCACCGCCGTGCCCGAGGCCGCTGCGCCCGCCCTCACCCGCCCCGGCGCCGAAGACGGCGACCTCACGCAGGCGGTTCTGTCGATCGCGCGCGCGGCCGCGCGCGGCGAGGACGAGGACGACGCCGACGAGCCCGCCGGCTTCGGCGACGACTGGGTGGAGACCGCGGTGTTCTCGGCGCGCGAATCCGGAGCTGCGGCATCCAGCGCCGTCGGCTTCGCCAACGCACCCGACAGCGACCCTGCTCTTCCCGCGAACCGGGCGTGGTCCGCCCGGATCCTCGCGCGCGTCGAGACCTCGGCGGCGGGAGAGGAGACGATCGCCGCGGCGCGGGTCGACAGCGAGGAATCCCTCGAGGAGGTCGTGCAG
>QFPD01000091.1 GCA_003248845.1 Microbacterium sp.
ACGCCGACGACGCGCTCCAGGAGACGTTGCTCGGCGCCTGGAGGGGCTATGCGCGCTTCCAGGGCCGCAGCTCACTGCGCACCTGGCTCCACACGGTCGCCACGCACGCCGCGTTGCGGATCTCGGTCGGGCCTGCCGCGCGCACCGCTCCCAGCAAGGCGGTCTCGGTGCCGTGGACGGTAGCCTTGGGAGCCGTCCCGATCGGGCTCCCGTCGTCGTCGAGCAGGACGACCAGATCGCCTGCAGCGTCGGTGGGGGACACGATCTCTCCTATTGCTAGTTTATCTAGCGATTTTAAGAGATACTACCGGGGAGAGAGGGAGGTGTCCACACGGTGAGCGAGCGATGGATGCCACGCACGCCCAGGGACGAGCTCGTGCTTGAGGCGATGGAGGCGGTGCGCGCCTTCACCGACTCCATGGACCGCATGTACGGCGGGGTCCGCGACGACATGGACATGAACGCCTCGGACGTCGCGGCCCTGCGCATGCTGGTCGTGAGAGAACGTCGCGGTGAGTGGGTGTCACCGCATGAGATCGCGAACCACCTCTCCATCTCGACGGCGTCCACGACCAAACTGCTCGACCGTCTCTCCGAACGGGGGCACGTCGTGCGGCGTCCGCATCCGCACGACGGACGCTCCCGGATCGTCGTGCTCACCGACCTCGCGCGACAGGAGTTCTTCGCGCACTTCGGGCATCGCATGCGCCGAATGCGCGACGCCATGGAGGATTTCGACGACGATGAACTGCGTGCCGTGATCAGGTTTCTGAGCGGGGTCGGATCGGCGCTCGAGGAGTGACGGCGCGGGGAGGGCAACTCTCGGGGAAGCGAAGAAGGCGCCCCGCCAAGCGGGACGCCTTCTTCATCTGTTGCGGGGACAGGATTTGAACCTGCGACCTCTGGGTTATGAGCCCAGCGAGCTACCGAGCTGCTCCACCCCGCGGCACAAGATAAGAGCCTAGCACGGGTTTCGAGTGCTCGTGACCCGGGGCACGTTGCAGGCATCCGGGTGGCGCGGGAGGATGAGGTCGTGACCGCTCCGACTCCACCTCCGTCATCGCGCCGCGACGCCCGCGTCGGCGACGACCGGGTCGACGGGTGCGATGAAACGCCCAACGAGCGCGCCGACCGCAACTGGAGCGAGCTGCTGCAGGAGCTCCGTGTGCTGCAGACGGGCACGCAGATCCTCACGGGCTTTCTCCTCGCTGTCGCATTCCAGCCGGCGTTCGCCGATCTGGGCGATATCGAGCGGGCGCTGTATCTGTGCCTCGTCGTTGTGGCTGTCGTGAGTGCGATCGTCGCCCTCGCCCCGGTCGCCCTCCACCGCATGCTCTTCGCACGTCGCGAGAAGCGCGTCGTCGTCGCATACGGACATGCGGCGCTCGTCACCGCTCTCGTGACGGTGTCCTTCCTGCTCGTCGGCGTCGTCGCATTCGTGTTCGACGTCGTCGTCGGCGGCGCTGCCGCATGGATCGCGGCCGGTGGAGCCGCGACCGCCGTCGTCGTGCTCTGGCTCGCGATCCCGCTCACGCTTCGGAAGGAGAGTGCCTTGCGATGACTGCGCCCCTCGTCGAGGATGCCGCCGACGCCCCTGTCGGCGTCGCCGTCGCCCAGTTCGCACCCACCGCTGACACGACCGCCAACATTGCCGCGATCGCGGCGCTCGTCGAGCGCGCTCGCGCGCGCGGAGCGGACGTCGTCCTGCTGCCGGAGTATGCGAACTACTTCGTCGACCCCTTCGACGAGACTCTCGCTGCCCACGCCGAGCCGGTCGTCGGCCCCTTCACCGAGGCGCTGCGGGAGCTCGCCGCGGTCCACGACGTGGTCATCGTCGCCGGCCTTCTGGAGAGCGCGTCGGAAGGACGCGTGCGGAACACCGTCGTCGCCGTGGGCGCGGACGGCGTCCTCGCCGCGTCGCGGAAGCTCCACCTGTACGACGCGTTCGGGCAGCGCGAGTCCGATTGGATCGCGGCGGGAGATATCGCGGAGCCGGAGACGTTCGTGCGCCGCGGCATCCGATTCGCCCTCATGACCTGTTACGACCTGCGCTTCCCGGAGGTCGCGCGAACGCTTGCCGACACCGGTGCGGACGTCATCCTCACAGCGGCCGAGTGGGTGCGCGGCCCGCTCAAGGAACACCATTGGCGGACGCTTCTGCACGCGCGGGCGATCGAGAACACGCTCTACGTGGCGGGCGCCGACCATCCGCCACCTCTGGGCGTGGGTATTTCGGTCGTCGTCGACCCGCAGGGCGTCGAGATCGCCGGCGTCGGTGTGACGACCGACGTCGCCGTCGGGTTCGTCGACCGCGCGAGCATCGAGCGGGTGCGGCGGCTCAACCCCGCCCTCGCCCTCCGCCGCTTCCGCGTCGTGCCACGCAGCGCGCTGCCGGACTGATCCCCCTCCGTCGTCGCCGGGGAATGTCAGGCGAGGGAGCGGAGGCGCTCGGAGGCATCGGTGATGACCTCCACGCGCTTGCAGGCCGCGAATCGGACGAGGCTCGTATAGTCCTCGCGGTGCGCGGGCGAGACGAACGCCGTGAGCGGGATGCCGACGACTCCGACTCGTTCGGGGAGGCGACGGCAGAAGTCCGCGGCATACTCGCCGTCCGTGAGGAACGGCGCTGCGTCGGCGACGGTGAAGTACGAGCCGGAAGGCGTCGAGACCGCGAGGCCCGCTGCACGGAGGCCGTCGCCGAGGAGGTCGCGTTTGACGCGCAGGGTCTGCGCGATGCCGGTGAAGAACTCATCCGGCAGCCCGAGCCCAGTGGCGATCGCGCTCTGGAAGGGCGTGCCGTTCGTGTAGGTCAGGAACTGCTTCACCGCCAGCACGGCGTCGACGAGATCGGCCGGCCCGGTGATCCAGCCGATCTTCCATCCCGTCGTGGAGAAGGTCTTGCCCGCGGATGAGATCGAGAGGGTGCGCTCGGCGGCTCCCGGGAGCGTCGCGATCGGCACGTGCGTGCCCTCGAAGACGAGGTGTTCATACACCTCGTCGGTCACGACGATCGCGTCGTGCCGTTCGGCGAGCCGGACGATCTCGGCGCGCACCTGCGCAGTGAAGACCGCGCCCGTGGGATTGTGCGGGTCGTTCACAAGGATGATCCGGGTGCGGTCGGTGACCGCCCGCGCGAGCGCGCCCGGATCGGGCTGGAAGTCGGGGAAGCGCAGTGGCACCGGGACGAGGCGCGCCCCGGCGAGCGCCGCGCACGCCGCGTAGGCGTCGTAGTAGGGCTCGAAGACGACGATCTCGTCATCGGGGCCATCGACGAGCGCGAGGATCGTCGCCGCGAGGGCTTCGGTCGCGCCCGCTGTGATGAAGATCTCGCGCTCGGGGTCCGGATCGAGCCCGTACCAGTGGTGCTGGTGCGCGGCGACGGCGTGCAGGAGTGCCGGCACCCCGCGGCCCGGGGCATATTGATTCGCACCGGCGGCGATGGCCGCTAAGGCGGCCTCGAGCACTTCGGCGGGGCCGTCCTCGTCGGGAAAGCCCTGCCCGAGGTTGATGGCTCCCGTGCGGGTCGCGAGTGCCGTCATCTCGGCGAAGATCGTCGGCGCGGGGGAGTCGGCCGCGTCCAGCAGTCCGGCGCCCTGCGCCGTGCGGCGCCACGCGCCGGGAATCTCTCGCATCTCGCACACGCTACATGCATAGGCTCGTGGGGGTCACGGCATAACCAACACACAGAAACCCGCGCCATGCTGAAGGTGTCTTGGGAAGAAGGAACCACTCATGAGCGACAACACCCCCACGTCGAACGACGCACAGCCGCACGATGCCGCGAACGCCGAGCGCCCGCCGGTGCCCGCGCAGCCCGCGGCCGACGCGGTATCCGCCGCCACGCCGCAGCCGATGGCGCCGCAGCCGCCCGTCTCACAGCCCGCGCAGCCGTACGGTGCGCACGCGGCACCCGGCACGCACGCGGCACCCGGCACGCACGCGGCGCCCGGCGCGCACGGCGCGCACGGGGGCCCCGGGGCACATGGCGGTCCGAACGCGTTCGGCGCCTACGCCTCGCAGCAGCCCTACACGCCGCCGCAGGCGAACGCGACGCAGCCCACGACCCCCTACGGCGCTCCGGGTTACGGTGCCCCCGCGTACGGAACCGCCCCCTACGGAGTCGGGACGCCCACGGCGACCGACGAGCACAGCGGCGCCGGCACGGGGGCATCGAGCGCTCCCGGGGCGAAGGTCGGCGCGGGCAAGATCGTCGGCATCATGGTCGCCGCGGCCCTCGTCGGCGGTGCTGCCGGTATCGGCGGCGCGGCTGCCGGAGCCTCGATCTTCCCGCAGTCGCAGACGGTCGTGACCTCGACCCCGCAGAACGTCACCGTCAACAACACCGATTCGGTCAACCAGACGACGGCGATCGCCGCGAAGGTCGTTCCGTCGGTCGTGACGATCTCGGCGTCGTCGGGTTCGTCGGGTGGCACGGGTTCCGGCGTCGTCCTCACCGAGGACGGCTACGTCGTCACCAACACGCACGTCGTGACTTTGGACGGCGAGACGGCCGACGCGAAGCTCACCGTGACGACCTCCGACGGCAAGGTCTACCAGGCCACCGTCGTCGGGACCGACCCGACGTACGACCTTGCCGTCATCAAGCTCGAGGATGCCACCGGCCTCACGCCGATCACGTTCGGCGACTCCAGCAAGCTCAACGTCGGAGATCAGACGGTCGCCGTCGGTGCGCCCCTGGGGCTGTCGAACACCGTGACGACGGGCATCGTGTCGGCGCTCAACCGTTCGATCCAGATCGCGTCGTCGGCCGCGCCCGACAGCGGCGACCAGCAGGAGCAGACGCCGGGCGAGGGCGACTCGCCGTTCCAGTTCGATTTCGGTCAGGGGCAGCAGCAGTCGAACACGGGGTCGATCTCGATCGCGGTCGTCCAGACCGACGCGGCGATCAACCCCGGCAACTCCGGCGGTGCGCTCGTGAACAGCGCCGGCGAACTGGTCGGCATCAACGTCGCGATCGCGTCGGCGGGCGGATCCAGCTCGTCCGGTCAGTCGGGTTCGATCGGCGTCGGCTTCTCGATCCCGTCGTCGATCGTCAAGCGCATCGCCGATGAGCTCATCGCGGATGGTGCGGCCACGCACGGCCTGCTGGGCGCGATGGTGGGCAACGCCGCCGGTCAGGAGGGCGCCACCACGTCCGGTGCGTACATCAGCGAGGCAACCGCGGGCGGCGCCGCCGCGAGCGCGGGGCTGAAGAAGGGTGACGTCGTGACGAGCTTCAACGGCTTCCCGATCACCGACGCGACCGATCTCACCGCCCAGGTGCGCGCGCTCGCCGCCGGCAGCAGCGCCGACATCGTCTACATCCGCGACGGCAAGACCGCGACCGCGAAGGTCACGCTCGGAACCCTCACGCAGTAGCCTGCGGCCGCGCAGATCACTCCTGTTCTGCGACATCCGGAAGAAGGACGCCACCCCGCGATAGGCTCGCGGGATGGCGTCCTTCTCGTTCGGCGCCGGCAACGCCGGGAAGCTCCTGCGCATCCCGCTGTACGTCTTTGGCCGCGTCGTCACGGCGCTCGTGCCGCGCTCGGCCGATCTGTGGGTTTTCGGCTCTGCTGTCGGGCTCGCCGACGGAGCCTGGGCGCTGTGGCGTGAGGCCGCAGCCCAGGGGGAACGCGCAGTCTGGCTCACGGGGACGGATGCCGAAGCGGCGCTCGCGCGCGAGCGCGGCATCCCGTCCGCCCCGAAGTCGTCGTGGCGCGGGTTCGCACTCACGGCGCGCGCCGCCGTCATCGTCGTGACGCACGGCTTCGGCGACGTCAACCGCTACAGCGCGACGGGCGGCATCGTCGTGCAGCTCTGGCACGGCATCCCGCTCAAGCGCATCGGATTGGATGCCGAGGTCACGACCGCGAGTCCCGTGCCGTTCGCGCGGCGCGGAGCAGTCCTCCTGCTGCGCGCGCTCTACCGGCGGACCCAGGCGCGCATCCGCGTCCTCCCGGCCGCCTCCGAACTCGTCCGGGGGCGGCTCGAGTCGGCGTTCGGCCTGGAGACCGCGCGTGTGCCGGTCACGGGGGAGCCGCGCACGGACGTCCTGCGGACCGGCAGCGACGCCGAGCGGCGCGCGCACGGACGTGCGGCCGTCGATACCCTCGTCGGTCCGTTCGCGTCGACGACGCGCCTCGTGCTGTACGCGCCGACGTGGCGTGACGGCGGCGCCGATCCCGCGGCGCCCGAGCCCAGCGACGCGGCGCGGATCGAAGCGCTCCTCGATGAGACGGATGCCGTCCTCTTGATCCGATCCCACCACCTCGGGGTGGGTGACTACGAGGCACTGCGCGGCCCGCGCGTACGGATGCTCGGGAGCGGCGTCGTCGCCGACATCACGCCCCTCCTGCCCGGATTCGATGTCCTCGTGACGGACTACTCGTCGCTCGCGTTCGACGCGGCGCTCGCCGAGCTCCCGACCGTGTTCTTCGCCCCGGACCTCGAGGCCTACACAGCGTCTCGGGGGTTCTACGGCACGTACGCGGAGGTCGCCGGCGACGATCCCGCTCGGAACTGGGAGGGCGTGACGCGCGCGCTGCGCGCCGTCCTCACCGACCCCGGCGCGCTCGCGGACCGACTCCGCCGCGCCCGCGCGCTCAGCGCGCACGTGCACGCCTTTCGTGACGGCGGCAGCACTGCGAGGGTCTACCGTGTCATCCGCGGCCTGCTGCGCCCCGCTCCCGCACCGGAAAGAGCACCATGACGATCACCGCACGCTTCGACGACACCACGGTACCCGCGGTCCCGACGCTCGTGATCGCGGGTACCGGCAGGCGGCCCGCTCACGTCCGGCTCGTCGGACGGCGCGCGATCGTCGACGCGCGGCTGACCGGACGCGGCACGACGTGGACCGCGCGGTTGCCGCTCGAGGCCGCGCGCTGGGGACGGGCGCCGCTGCCACTGCCCAGTGGCGTGTACGCCGTCGGGGTCGTCGACGGCGACGGTGCGCGCGTTCCCGTCGACGCGGCGATCGCCGACACGATGACCACGACGATGCGCGTCGCGCTGGCGGACGGAGCCCTTCGAGTGCGGCCGCCGATCGATCCCGCCTATGAGTCGGGTGAGGGGCAGGACGCGCTCGAGCGCCGCTACGCGACACGTCCGCAAAGCCTCGAGAACGCGGTGTTCTTCGAGAGCTTCTACGGCCGCAATGCGAGCTGCAACCCGCGCGCGATCGATCGTGAGCTTGCTCGCGTCGCGCCGGGGGTCACCCGGTACTGGAGCGTCGTCGACCTGTCCGTCGAGGTGCCCGAGGGGGGCGTTCCGGTCGTGGAGGGGAGTCCGCAATGGTGGCGCGCCCGGGGAAGCGCGCGCCTGCTCGTCGTGAACGACTGGCTGCGGCGGCGCTATGCGCGCCGGCCCGGCCAAGTCGTTCTGCAGACCTGGCACGGCACGCCGCTCAAGCGACTCGCGCTGCACCGCCGGGGATTCGACCCCCGCCGCATGGCTGCGGTCATCCGCGAGGGTCGACGCTGGGATGTCCTGCTCGAGCAGAACCTCTACGGGGAGAGGGTCCTCCGAAAGGCCTATGCCTTCCTCGGGCGCCCCGTGTGGGTCGAGGGCTATCCC
>QFPD01000369.1 GCA_003248845.1 Microbacterium sp.
TCGCGATCGCGGCGATGCTCTTCAGGATCGGGCCGAGAGTCACCCACGCCTCGTCGGGACCGCCGGGCATGAGAGAGGGGCCGAGCAGGGCGCCCTCCTCACCGCCGGAGACGCCCATGCCGACAAAGTTGAAGCCGCGCTCGCGTACCGCCTTCTCACGGCGGATGGTGTCGGTGAAGAGCGAGTTGCCGCCGTCGATGATGATGTCGCCCGGCTCGAAGACCTCCATGAGCGACTCGATCACCGCATCCGTCGGACCACCGGCTTTGACCATGATGATAGCGGTGCGCGGCTTCTGCAACGCGGCCGCGAACTCCCCGTAGCTGAACGCGGGCACGAACCCGGCCTCGGGGTGATCAGCGACGAGCTCGTCGGTCTTCGACCGTGACCGGTTGAACACCGCGACCGTGTTGCCTTCGCGCGAGGCGAGATTGCGAGCGAGGTTCGATCCCATCACCGCGAGTCCGACGACTCCGATGTTGGCGGTGGGCTCTGCGTCGGCCTGGGCTTCGGGCACGGAAAACTCCTTCGATGCGGGTCGTGGGTTCATGACTCAGCGTAGACCGCCGGGGCGGTACCGGGGTTCGTGTGACGGTTCGCGGTGAGTCGCCGCGTGACGGAGATGTCTCGGTCGCCCAGTCCGGCGTCGACGATTTCGTCGAAGATGCTCTGGAGGGCGGGGATGAGCGCCGGTCGGATGTCGGTGGCGCGCGCGACGTCGGCGGCGAAGCGGAGGTCCTTCACCATGTATTTCGCGGCGCCCGAGGGGGAGTCGTCGCCGGCGACGAGGCGGTCTTTGCGGCTCGTGAGGAGGTTGGATCCGGCGTATCCTCCGCCCAGGAGCGTCCACAGGGTGTCGAGGTCGATGCCGGAGCGGTCAGCCAGCTCACTCGCCTCCCCGAGCGCTGCGATGGTCGCGGCGACCACGAGCTGATTGCACGCCTTGGCGACCTCGCCGGCGCCGAGCGGCCCGAGTCGGACGGGCGTCCCGCAGGGCGCGAGCAGAGCGGCGGCGCGCGCCGCGGCATCCTCGTCTCCGCCGATCATGATCGAGAGGGTGCCCGCCGCCGCGCCGTCGACGCCGCCGGAGACAGGGCAGTCGACGACCTCGATGCGCCGACCGGGCGCGCTGGCAAGGCGTTCGGCGAGAGCGCGCACGCCGGTCGGGGACGAGGTCGACCCGATCATGAGGAGGAGGTAGCCGCCGTCGGGTATGCCTGCGAGCAGCCCGTCCGGGCCGTCGAGGGCGGCCTCGAGCTCCGGGAGATCGGGCAGCATGACGAGGATCGCGTCCGTCGCTGCGGCAAGCTCTCGCGGCGTGTCGGTCCACGTCGCACCGGCCGCGACGAGGTCCGGTCGCGGGGAGCGCGCCTGCACGACGAGATGACTGCGGGCGGCGAGGAGGTTCTGCGCCATCGGTGCGCCCATGGCGCCCAGACCGAGGACGCCGAGGCGTGTCGCAGGGGCGGGGGAAGCGGGTGTCTCGACGTTGAGAGAGGAGCTCATGCGGCGAGTGTAGCGCATGTCCAAAATCCAGAACACTGTTCAGCAGGTTGAACACTTGATAGACTCGTGTCCATATTCTCCACCTTTTCACCATCCCACCCGAAGGAGGGCTCCGGATGCCTGAGGACACGACCCTGCGCGCCGTCGCCGCCGTTCCCCTGCGCGAAGACCTCTGCGCCCTGATCGAGACACTCGAACCCCGCGTGCAGATGATCCGCGACCACCGCCTGACCGCTCCCATGCGTGGGCCGGCCGACTGGTCCGGCGACCCCGACTTCACCCGCACGCCCGAACAGCAGCGCGCCTTCGACGAGATGGTCGACTCCGCCGACGCGCTCTTCGGCATCCCCGATGTCGACCCCGCTGCGCTCGCGCGCACCGTCCGGGACAACCCGAAACTCCGCTGGGTCATGACCACGGCGGCCGGCGGGGGAGCGCAGGTACGTGCCGCACAGCTCGACCGGGCGGCCCTCGACCGCATCGCCTTCACGACGAGCGC
>QFPD01000370.1 GCA_003248845.1 Microbacterium sp.
CCGCCGGCCTCGGCACGCGCTTCCTTCCCGCGACCAAGGCGATGCCGAAGGAGATGCTCCCCGTCGTCGACAAGCCCGCGATCCAGTACGTCGTCGAAGAGGCGGTGAGCGCGGGCGTCGATGACATCCTCATCATCCTGGGGCGCAACAAGAACAACATCTCGAACCACTTCGACTCGGTCCCCGAGCTCGAGAGCACGCTGCGGGGCAAGGGCGATCACGAGAAGCTCGCGCGTGTGCAGGCGTCGACCGAACTCGCCGACATCCACTTCGTGCGCCAGGGTGAGCCGAAGGGCCTCGGCCACGCCGTGCTGCGCGCCAAGCACCACGTCGGCGACGCGACGTTCGCGGTGCTTCTCGGCGACGACCTGATCGACGCGCGCGACCCGCTGCTCACGACGATGATCGCCGAGAACGAGCGCACCGGCTTGACGGTCATCGCCCTCATGGAGGTCGATCCGGAGCACATCCACCTGTACGGCGTCGCCGAGGTCGAGCCCACCGATACCCCCGACGTCGTCCGTGTGAAGGGCCTCGTCGAGAAGCCCAAGCGAGAGGACGCGCCGTCCAACTACGCCGTCATCGGCCGATACGTGCTCACGCCGCAGGTGTTCGACATCCTCGCGCGCACCGAGCCCGGCAAGGGCGGCGAGATCCAGCTCACCGACGCGCTGCAGGAGCTGGCCGTCACCGATGGTGTGCTGGGTGTCGTGTTCCGCGGACGCCGCTACGACACCGGCGATAAGGTGGACTACATCAAGGCCATCGTGCAGCTGGCTGCGGATCGGGATGACCTCGGGCCGGAGCTGCGCCCGTGGCTCCAGGAGTTCGCGGCCCAGCTCTGACGCCACGTCGGAGAGTGCGACCGACAGTGTGAGGAGGGCCGATGGACGCGATCGCACCTCGTCAGCACGGCCGCATCTCGCTCCGGCTCGTCAAACAGCGTGACGCGCCCGCTCTTCAGGCGGAGCTGCTGAACAATCGGGCGTGGTTGCGCCCGTGGGAGGCGACGAGCCCCGACGGACCCGTTTCGTTCGACATGCGCCTCGGCATCCGACGCCTGCTCCAGCAGTATCGTGACGGCGGGGGCGTGCCTTTCGTCATGGAGTACGACGGCGAGATCGCGGGGCAGCTGAACGTGTGGGGAATCGCGCGCGGGTCTCTGTCGTCGGCGACGATCGGCTACTGGGTGGGCGAGCGGTTCGCGGGGCGGGACATCACACCGACGTGCGTCGCCCTCGCGACGGACGTGTGCTTCCGCGAGCTGGGGCTGCACCGGATGGAGATCTGCATCCGCCCGGAGAACAAGGCGAGCCTGCGCGTCGTCGAGAAGCTCGGGTTCCGATACGAAGGGCTCCGCCGTCGGTTCATCCACATCGCCGGCGACTGGCGCGATCACTACGCCTTCGCACTCGTGCGCGAAGAGGTCCCCGGCGGCGTCCTCGAGCGCTGGGTGTCGGGGCGGGCGCCGACGGATGCCGCGACGGTGCCGCTCTCGGATCGCCTGCCGGGCTGACCGAGCTTCAGGTTCGACTCGAACCTCAGACACGCGGGCGCGCTCACGACCCCCGCGCCGTGTCGGCCCTACCGTTGACCGCATGGGTGGTCAAGTTCTGGGTGGGGGAGTGATCATCCTCGTCGCCGTCGTGCTGTGGCTCGTCTATCTCCTTCCGTCGTGGCACGGCCGCCACCAGTTCAACGCAGCCGAGCGCAACGCCGTCCGGTTGAACCAAGCCCTCCGCGTGCTCGCCGAGACGAGCGAGACGCCGCAGGAGGTGCGTCTCGAGCTCAACGCCCGGACCGCCCTCGCCCACCAGCGCCTCGCCAAGCAGGCCCAGACCGAGCGCGAGGAGGCGGAGCTCGCCCGTGCTCGCGCGGAGCTGGCCGCGACGACCCTTCTCGCCAAAGCGGAGGCCGCCGCCGCGCGTGAGCGCGCCGCGGCGACCGCCCGCGCGGCGGCTGCCCGCCCCGAGCTGCGCCGTGCGCGCGCACGGCGCCGCGC